>NC_010679.1 GCF_000020125.1 Paraburkholderia phytofirmans PsJN | reverse complement strand
TACGAGGTAGGGTGATCCGATGGGAAGATGCAGCCAGGAAGGGGATCAAGCGTCAGCTTCGCAATCACCGGAAAGGTCGGGCCTAAAGGTTTGAGCCGCCGTGCCGTATCAGGGTGTAACGGCAAGAAAAGCCCTGTTCTTTAGGGTTTGGTGGACTTTTTACAGTTATTCGGGTATAGGGGCGCGATCAGCGCGGGAAAAACGTATGCGGGAGCAAAACGGACAGCTTAGAATCGGAGGTTTTTCTTTCCTCCGCCCGCCTGTACAGCGGCGCTCGCGCGGCCTTGCGCAGCTCGTGGGGCGTCTACGCCACGGGGCACACTTCTTTTCATCACCCTTTCATGGAACGACAGAAAACAGAATCGGCGGAACAGACCAAAGGCGTGCTGCTGCGGCTTCCGATAGCGATCTACACGGCCTTGGCACGAGAAGCGGGCCGAGAAAGCACCAGGCGAGGGGTGACGGTCTCTGTGCCGAAACTACTTTTGGAAATAATCGCGGACTGGCTAAAGGGCCGTCCGCAAGACTGAGCGCTGCGCGCCGAGCTGCGGCGCTTTTTCTATTTGCGTGCGTTGCAACGGCGCGCGCGGACTGCCTCGATGACGCGGCGCGATACTGGAATATCCCGCCGGACCTCGCACGATCCATCGCCATGCAGGAAAGCAGTATGCGGCCGGGGGTCGTCACGAAGAACCAGAATGGTTCGCGTGACATTGGCCTAATGCAAATCAACTCTTCCTGGCTTCCAACCCTTCGACGCTATGGCATTCACGAAGCCGACCTTCTGGACGGCTGTAAGAACGCCTACGTAGGCAACTGGATTCTCGCCAGCAATATTCAGCGTCTAGGATTCAATTGGGACGCTATCGGCGCGTACAACGCAAAGTCGCCCGACAAGCGCGATGTGTACGCCCGAAAAATCTATCGTCAACTTCTTGCCGTACAGGCCGGCAAGGCATCATTGTTGAATCGCTAACGTCTGTGCTCTCGAAGTAATAAGGATATCGAATGAAAAAAACTATCGTGGCTTTGGCTCTCTCCCTGCTGACTGTCGCGGCAACGGCGGGCGAAACGCTAGGCAATCTGCCGGTTAATGGAACGCGTTCGGTGGATTCCGCGCCGCTTGTAGTTAACGTCGACTGGATTCAAAAGGGCAAAACCATTCTTTTCACGCGGGAAACCGTGCTGAGTCAAGGGTTGCTGCATCGCGACGGGTACGAAGTTGGGCAGGTAACGTGTACCGGGACGAAGGAAACCCATACGTTGGCGTCGAGTCAGGTTTTTATCGGTCGTGCGTTGGCGATCAGACCCATAACCGTTGACGCATCGGGGAACGTTGGTGCGGTTGCTATTTCGGCGCAAGACACGCACGAGGTTGGCATGAAAGACATGGGGCCGGACTGGTGCCTGTCTCGCACGGTGGATACTGCCGGGCTGACCGTCTCCGGGCTCATGGCGTCGATCACGCGGAAAGGGGTGACTGTGATCCCGCTCGATGCGGACAATTCGCTTCGAATCACGCCGGTTAGCGAATAAGCGCCGACCGACAAGAAGGCAACCATTTCCAAACCACAACGAAGGATTCCTAGATGAAAACAAAAATGTTGGCTGCGTTGCTCGTGGCTTTTGCGTCTGTTTCAGCCGTTGCCGGCGAGAGTACCGCCCAGCCTATCGGTTCCACTGCCGCTTCGACTCCGCGAACCGAGAAGGAACTTATCGAACTCCAAATGCTGCAATCGTCGCAGATGCAAGTGGCACTTCTGACGCAGATGAATTCGGAGATTCATTCCTTGCAGACCGCCGCGCAGCAGGACAACAGCAAAGCCTGCTACTACGATGGTAAAGCCTTTTCAGAAGGGGCAAAGCACAACGGCCAGACGTGCGCAAGCGACGGCATTCGTGTCACGTTGCCGGACGGCCGGGAGAAGGTGCCGCCGCTAACGTGGACGATCCAGAAAGACAAGTAATGCAACCGGCCGGCGCGAAGCCGGCCCGACCATTTTGACCGGAGGAACAACGTGAACGGATCGGTATTGAAAGGCGTGCCGCGCACGCCGGATGAACGGTGGGCAAAGGCGGCTCGGTTTGTGACGTGGGCTTTTTCAACGGCAGTGTGGGCCTATCTCATGCCATTTTTCGCGGTGGGCTTGGTGATAGCCCTCGCACACTTGCTCGGGGCGGGCACGCGGGAATGGGTCACGCTGCTGGCCGTGAACGATCCGCGTCAATGGACAAGCGGTGCGCAAAACTGGCATTGGTTCTGCGTAGTCGTGTGGGTAGGAACTGTCGGCGTGCGGATCGTGATGTCCGGCCCCTACAGCCGGCTGATGAACCGGCTTTCAGCCTTGATTGACCGGAAGTGTGCCGAGCTGGGACTGCTCGTGCGCACGTCGCGGCCGGCAATGGCATTGCGGCGTTTGGATGCGAAGCGCCTGAACGCTGTCGTCGGTGTAATCGTTGGCGCAATGGTCTTCTCGCTGGCCGGCTTCCTCATGCTTTCCCACGGGAAGATGCAAGCGCGTCCGCCGGCACAATTGCCGCCGCTTGCAACCGTGAAGGTGCCGAAGCTCGAACCGGTGGCTGCGGCGGCGGTGGCCCTACCGGACGGCAGCATTGTGAGCGGACACGTCGACGTGCAACGCGACGCGAGCGGAAACTACGTGCTGTCGTTCAAGGACGCCGGCGCGGCAACGAAATCTGAAGGGAGGTAAGCAGGGCAGTAGCAGTAGGTGCTCTCGGGTCCGCTATCAGCGGACGTTCGCCAGGGTCGAGGCCCTGGCTTTTTTTTGCCGGCCGCATCCTGATAAAGCTCACCTTTGGGCGAACGCAGGAGCCGGTCAGCACGTCACCTTGGGATACGTTTCGGCGCAAAGGCACGCAGAACGGCGAGGCCAATGAAGGCGACACCAACTGCAATGAAGAAGCCAACTGTAGCGGTGGCTGGATCGGTGGCTGCGCCGGCCCGATAGAAGTCGAGCAGCGCAAACGTGCCGCCGAAGACATGCACGAGCCCGAGCACATAGAGAAGAACAGGGGGGATGGATGGCGTAGGATCGCGGTCGACGCTGGATGCCAACCGCTTCCTGTTTTCCAGACCTTTGTTCAGCATGTGAATCATGTAAGCGTCGTGCAGAAACTCGGAAACAACTCTGCCGATAACCGTGCTCACGACTATGCTGATAGTGAACACAAGCCACGACGCGACGGAAAAAAATGAACAGACGTAGACTACAAGCGCATTGACGCCGAAAAGCACCGCTAACGTGATTAGCGCGACAACATGCTTCCCCTTCATGCTTGACCTCCTGTGACTGCGTGATCGAACTTGGCGGCCGGTAATGCTACGCGCTGGCCGCTTTTCGGCGCGATTTCTTCGGAGGTTTTGCCGGCGTTCCGGCCGCTTCTGTCTTGCCCTTCCGATACGCCGCCACAATGGCATCAATGGCCTCGAACATCGCTGGGCTACCCTTGTAGACGCGCGTGCTGGCCGTCGCCGCGTCGAACTTCTGCATGATCGTCTTTTGCGCGGCCTGCCATACCAGGTGCCGAGCGATTCCGTGCTCGCGCGCGAGCGTGATCGGCGGTACGCCATCGACCAGCACCGCCCTCGATATCGCGGCCATCTGTTCGCCCTGTCCGCTCTGCGAGAGGGCATCCTCGAACTGTTCGGCCGTCAGCAGTTTGCGGCCTCGATGATCTTCAACAACTGCGTCAATTTCGGCAAACATTTCGGGCGGCCCGGTGTACGTATAAGTCGCGGGCGCGGTATCGCCTACCTTCAGCAAACGTTGGACGGCCTGATACACCAACTGGCGCTCGATGCCGTGCTCATGGCCGACCTCCGCGTAACCGCGACCGTCGACCAGCACAGCTCTGGCCATCGTATGCGTGGCGTCCTCCGCGCGAGAATTAGAAACCAGTTCGTCAAACTCTTCGCTCGTAAGTCGGGTAAGTTTCTTCGCCATGTTCTCTTCTGTTGTGTATTTTGTGCTCTCGGGTCGGCCGGCAAAAAATCGGACATAATCCGGCCACGTTCAACGATTGTATCAACCGTAAGTCTCTATGTCTATCACGCAAAATAGACAGAAAGAAATACGAAAAACAACAAAAAAGCCGGGGTATACCCGGCTTGCTGCATAAGACGCGGCGGCGTCAGACCTGAAATGAAGCCCGGTCCTTACCGGCGATCCAGCGCGGAGGCTTGCCGCGTCCGCTCCACGTCGAACCGCTATCAGGATCGCGGTAACGCACTTCAACGGGCTTCTTCACTCGCTTGGGTGAGTCGCCTTGCAACTCGGCGATTGTAATCTGGTAGAGGCTCATTTTCTCACGGATGGTCTCGATGACCTCGCCGCGCTCGGCGGTGCGCGCCTGCTCGATCTGTTCGTCCAGTGCGCGTCGCTGCGCCAGAAGTTCGCGGTAGCTCAGTTGTTCAATGTTCATCGTCAGCGGTTAAGTAGTTGCATCGCGCTCCAGGGCAAACGAGCTGCGTTGCACAGCTTCGATTTTGACCGGGGCTTGATGTGGGTGGGAATCAGCGGGAAACGCTTCGCTCGGATCGGAGCGGGGCAGCTCATGTTCGAGCAACGGCAGCTCGCCTGACTTGCATCGGTTCATTCGATGGAGTCGTTTCAGAAGCCGGGACATCAGTGCTCCTTGGTAGATTGCCGAGAAGCCGCTACGTGGCGCACAAAGGCGCGCTGCGGCGCGTTGATGGCGTTGAGGGAAACGATAGTCATGTTGTCTGGAACCGGCGTGATGGGCTTCCATCCGTTCTCTGTCTGCTGCTCGCGCCAGATGACCTGAAGCGCGTGGCCGTCGACGGTGTAATGGCCTCGATAAACGTACTGATGGTTCGCTGGGTCGGTATAGACCATCGAAGCGCCGGCCGATCCCAAGTTAAGCGAGTAGCGGCCATTCGACGCTCGCGCGACGTATTCGCCATAGAGCGGCCGAAGTTCCGGGGAGACCGTGGCTGTCCCCGCAGCCGGCTCGGCGACGGGATCGGTGGCCGGTTCGTTGTCGGCGAGTGCGCTAGCGTGGACCGGCTTCATGGCGCGCAACGCTGGTTCACCCCATTTCAGGTAGCCGAAGGCTATGCAAAGGCCAATCAGGGCGACAATGAAAAGACGGGTTACAAAGATCATCGTTCAGCGGGCTCCGCATCGGCGGCCGGCTCTTCACCATCACGGCCAGTCCATTGTGAGCGCGTGCGCGCCTTGATTTCGGCCTTGGCCTCACGCAGCAACGGCCGCAGGATGAAATAGCCGATTGCAATGAGGATCGCGCCGATACCCGTACAGCCGAGAGCGGTCACGCCAGGCGTACCGAAAGCTGTGCCGAGACAGGCACCGAAACCGAAAAGCGTACCGCCGATCAGGTACAGGAAAACGCCAGCAGGAAGGAATCGAAGCATCAGTGTGGTCCGTAGGTAGGTTGGGAAGGAATAGCTGTGCGCCGGTGGAATGTCAGGTTTCTTTGTCGTCAGGTATGTCGCCGATCACAAGGACTTGCTGGCATGGCACATGGGCCAGCTCGCCTTCGAGACCCTTCTTTCCCCACACCTTGCGGAAGCACACTGGACAGTGGTATCGCACCTGGCTCGCGGTAGGCCGCTCTCCTTCAGCGATCTGGATGTCCAGCGCAGCAAGCTCATCTGCATCAAGCGCAGTGCGGGTTTCTTCGGGCAACTGGTGCAGAGTCTTCGCGAGCTGCTTCAGCGTGACGGGAAAGCGGTCGAGCCACGACAGAGTGAAATCTTTGGTCAGGAGCTTTGCGCACCCTCGCTCGAACAGGCCGCCCTCAATCACGAAGGCGTCGATTTTCTCTCCGACCGTCCGGCCGCCAGGCTTACCGTTGTGGCTCGGCTGAAGGCCGATGGAAACCAGTTTCTCGCCGTACTCCTTGTTCGCATAGCGACGCCGGCCGGGCTTACCGTAGTGGCGTTGCCAGACAAAGGTCATCTGCAACACGAGCGCCTTCATGCTCTCGTTCAGTGTCTGGACCGCGAAGTAGCGCGGGTTCAGCGCAATCTCGTCAGCTCGTTCCTGCCCGTCGCGGTGGTTCACCCAGCCGTCCGGGGTATAAAACCCTGGCGTCAGTCGATGTCGTTGGAGGGTAATAAGCGTCGGCGGCAGACGCGCTTCGAACAGTTCGGCGTTGAAGTGATCGAACGCAGCCTGAAGTTCGGCCGACATGGCGATGGTGGGTTGGCTGACGATCATGGGCGACCTGTTTTGTGGCATAAACGGATTCTAAACCACTACATTTAGAAAACCAAATGTGTTGATTTAGTGAGGCCGGCGCGAGCGGCATGATGTCAATATCGGCACGCCCACGTTTTTGTGCAGGGTGCCGGTGCGCTGAGACCATCCCGCGCAGAAAGTGATGACGCCCTAAAGCGGTCGTGGTCGGGCTGACGATGTTGACCGGGCCGTGGATACTCGGAACCAGCGAACAGGGGCGTCAGCAGGCCGCATTCGCGTAACGCGAGGCGAATTGGCGAGAGAGACCCCCCTTCTTGCTAAACTTTTGGGCGGTGGCGGTTCGATGGCAGTGATCGCCGGGGCCAAGGGGCCGGGCTCGCCCGGCCGGGCCGAGTACCCCGGGCGGGGTGGCCCGCAGGGACGCGCCGAGCGGGGCTTACCCTCGGTCTTAGTCGGGCGGGGTGGCCCGAAGGGACGCGCCGGGCGACTTAGACCTCGTGCGGCGAGAGAGTGTCCGGGGGTGGGGGCCGTCAAGGCGCGAAGCGCCGTGTATGCCCCCGCTTGCGGGTGGCGTGGATTTGATTTGGTTTTCGGACTTGGCATCTGGCGCGGCTTGCCGCGCTGGATGCTTAGTCCGGCCGGAGATGGGTGGGTGGGATTGAGAAGAGGCGGGAGCCTCTTCGGCGCGTTCAAACGTTAAAAGAAAAACCGTTAAAAGCCGCGCGCGTTGTTACGTTCGGCGGAAGTCCCGCCCGGCCGGCATTTCAGGGCGAATTGCATCCGCCAAACCCGAATCGGAACATCCGCCAAACCCGACAGAAAACATCCGCCAAACCCGATGCAAATATCCGTGAAACCCGACTTTCGCCGCGCGGCTGTGGATAACCATCAAAAACATCCGCGAAACCCGACACTCGGACCTGCGGACGGAAAACACGCGTTTAGTCCCCTCTTTGCTGCAAAATCTCGCAAAAGCGCGTCCCTATTACCTCACAGCGATGCACTGGAAGGCCAAAAACATCCGCGAAACCCGAAAAAATCATCCGCGAAACCCGAATCGGTATTTCCTTCAAACATCCGCGAAACCCGACAAGCACGACGGCCCGCGAAAAGGCGGGCCGCAGGCTGTGGTCAGGTGTTTGGAGGCGACGAACGGGCGTGCGAAAACATCCGCGAAACCCGAAAATTTCGCGGCCGGCGGGGCGTGTAGACGGGGGGGTCAGGCTGCGGCGAGGGTGTCTTTGCTTTCGAGAGCGTTGAACCAGTCGTAGCAGCCTTCGTTTCGGATGTACTTCGATAGCAGTGCCGCGTTGCGCGTACAGAAAACGACCATATCGGGACGCTTACTGTGATCGAGCGCGATGCGATAGTCGGGCAGGGAGTCGGCCCGGATGATCTCGCGCAACTCGGCGCGGAAGTTGGCACGGTCGCGTCTAAAGCCGATCTTCTCCATCAGTAAGTCGATGCCCACGGCCCATACCGCCTTTTCGGTTCCGCAGTGTTTGCGGCCCACTTCATATAGCTTGCGCTCGATGGCCTTGCCGAGCTGGAAGTATTGCCGGTTCAGCGTAAGCACTTCCAGTTCGAGAAGACCGTTGTAGAGCCAGTCCGAGAGCGTCACGGTGAAGGAAAGAACGCGCAAGATATGCTCGTCCTTTTTCTTGTTGTAGCTCTTCTTGCCAGTAATCACAGAGTAGTCGGTGATGATCGAAAAGCCGTCCGTCTGGATTTTGCCGCCGGTCGGGATGTTCGTTTCGATAGTCGTACCGCGAAGCCGACGAAGCATGTTGAAAATGCTTTCGTAACCACTTCTGCTCGTGTCGCGGCTCGTCGCCTTCAAGAAATCGAACGATTCGACCTGGACTGTGCGCGACACTGGCAAGTTGCGGTTGAGCCGTTCCACGAGCTGCGAGGCAACGTACAGGATGAGGTCTTTGTCGAACACCGTTGCGGCCCCTACGCCGGACGGAATGACGCGCACGGTACGGTTGCCGCGCTGGTAGACGCGCTGCTCCGTATCCGAATGCTTCGAGAGGCTGTACAGCGGAATCTCCATCGACGCAAGATCGTCTTTGGGCGTGACGTCGATCATGTCCGCGAGAATCAGTTCGAGCTGCTGCGGTGGACTAACATTGCGCTTCCGACGCGGCACCGCATCCGCCTGGGCGTCGACCGGAAGTGCCAACTGCCCCTGCTGGGGCCGGCCTTGTTCAGAGCGTGAACCCTGCGTGGTATCCTTCAATCCTCTGCTCCCAATAGTGGTTTCTTTTTAGCTCGTTGGGACATTCGACCGCGCCGCATTTGGCGCGGTCTCTTTTTTTAAGCCTGCCGCTCGACGTGCCCCACGGCACCATGCTTTTCGAGGTAACGATACACCGTTCCGCGAGCGACGCCGAAATGGCCGGCGATTTTCTGCCCCGTCATACCGGCTAGATACATGCGAACGAGCTGCGCCTGCTCGGTCTCTGATAGGCATTCTTTCTTTCCGCCGCTTCGTCCACGCGGACGCGAACTTACCTCACGAGTCTCGTCCTTTAGGCGAGCGACGCTCTCGGTGATGGCTGTCTCGACGCAAGGATTTTGGCGAGCGATACGCCGGGCTTCAGCTACGAGCGCAGTTCGCGCGGCCGATGCTCCACGTCGATCAAACACCTTCAGCAATTCCCGCATCAACGCGGCCACTGGATGAGTCTGCCGGTCGTTCATTCAATATGCCGGACATTACCGATGTGCCGCCGGAAGCGCGCGAGCACGTACAGAGCTACGGCGACGACAACAATCCAGACGCCGCCGCCGTGCAGGACGTGACCGATAATGTGCGCCCACAGACGGGCGAACACGTACAGGGCCGGGATGAGCACCAAAATCCAGAAGCCACTACGAAAGATAAACATGACTTTCTCCTAAGCCTGCCGGCACCAGCCTCCAGGCACACACAGCGAATTCACGAAGCTCGGCGAAGACTCGCGGCCGGCGACGCAAGGATATGCCGCTTGACCAGCAAGCGGGCAGGGCAGTCCGGGTGAACGTAGAACCTTGTCACGACCGCCCGCGAAGCCTTCACAAAGCCACGATCAACGGCCCGGCTGAACGCCAACGTCGATAGAACGGTGAGGCCAACATGCAGGACAAGCGCGAGCACAAACCACGTCCAGAGCAGGTCCGCGCGAATCAGGCTGGCAATCACTACGGCCATGCCAAACAGCAACATTTCACGCAACGCATACTGAGTCATACCACTTCTCTCAGCCGGCTACCGGCCGGCTCGCGGGGCGATCATCTGCCGTCGCTCGTCCTTATTTGAACAAACCCTTGAGGCTTGTTACCAATGCCTCGCCAGCGGCCTGAGCCGAGCCGCTGACGGCTTCCTTACCCTTCGCTATGAACACATCAGCGACCGCAGACGCTGCGGCCCGTGCCGGCCGTTCGATGGAAAGATGGCGCTGCAACGCATCGACCTCGACGTGAACCAGCTCGCGACCCTGGGTGCGCACCTTCTCAACATACGCCTGCGTAATCATCGACTCCGACCAGTCCATCTTTGCCGCGCCTTCGCAATACTGAAAATCCTTGCCACTCACCATCTGCTCGACAGCGTAGGTAGCCAGTCCGGCCAGCAAATCGACGCCGGGAATCGGCGTGTACATAAAGACTTTGAACGCCACACTCTCATCAAACGAATTCGATCCCCGCAATTGGCGGATCGCGTCAGCGGTCGGCGGCGTCCCGTAGATATTGATTTCAAACATTCTATTTTTTCCTCTCTGTCACCAAACGCGCTTTTCGGCGCGCGCCGCTTCTATGTCGGCCGGCGTTTCTCCGATCAACAGATAGCCAACGGGCGTTCGTGCAGAGCCCGGCGTGCGATAGAAGAACGAGGACTCAACGCCCAGCGCCTCCAACTCTTTCCGAAGCTGACTCACTTTCTCCGTCACCAGCGCGAAGCGTTCTTCCGTCGACAAGTTCTTTTGCATCACGGCCTCTTCTACGGCAATCCATTCTGAACAAAGATAATTGAACACACCTGCCCAAAAAAAAGCCACTTCCTTAGAACGGCTCGTCGTGGGCCAACACGCACACTCGCGATGAGACCGACCGCAACGGCGGCGGAACGAGCGCCATTCCCCAAGCAGACAGTAATGCGTCAAACGACGGCCGAGGCATGCACGACCGCTGATTGGGAAACGCCGCGCACGCCACACTGTACACGACCCGTTCGCCCTGCTTTTCAGCGGAACGCCTTTTCGAAATGAACACCTGTAGGCGAAGCCCGTACTGAAGGGCGCGGGAAACGTCTTCAGAAGAAAGTTGAACGGCCGAAGCAATTTGAGCAGCCGTTGCCGACTGACGTTCGAGCAACCAGGTGAATATCGTTTTGGCGTCGTCGCGAGTTTTCATGGCGGAAGTCCGCGTTCCAAGATTCAGAAAAAAGGCCACGCGCGAAGGCCGGCCAAAGACACAGCGGGGTAGCTGTTGTGACCAGTACCGCACATTTCGATCACGCTCCGAATATAGACCATACAACTTACGTCGTCAATCATTTTGTCTATGCGCCGATCCTTGTTGAACACCGATGCGTAGTCACTCGCTAAAAGTAGTTGGGTCGATCACGTCGTCAAACGACGCCAACAATCGATCAGGATGGTAGATGCCAAATACGCGGCCGAGCCGCATGCCAACAGTAGGCCGCCCGATCTTCTCAAGGTAGACCATCGCCCCCGCACACATACTCTCTTGCCCGCTCGCGACGTAGTTGCCCTCGTCATCCCATTCGCCGCCCGTCCCCTCGTTGTGGACGGTCTTATGACAGTGAAATGTGCTGCAATCGTCGGTCACAAGTCCGTCAATGATGCCCGCGAGGCGTCCGGGGGCAAGCTCGATTGCGCCTTGCTTTCGGAACGGGCAGTTTTCGCACGGCCGCCGCAATTTGAAGTGTGCTTCCACCGACACGGGCATCTGCTGTCTCACTGATAAAGCCGTTCGTACACAAGTAATGCAAGCCCGACAACGCTTACGCAAACGCCGCCGAGCTTCCACGTTATGACGCGCGCCGGCACGCCTTTTGACGAAATTAGAGGTTGGATAGTTTCCCAGCCGCTCCCTGCAAGGATTGCTGCAATGCCAAGACCGAAAACGACGCTCCCAAGAGTCATAGTCGTCAGCTTAGTCGAACGGGGTGGCCGGCAACGTGCGGCGCAACTGGTCTACCTGGTCTAATGCGTTGCTCACTTCCCATAGTCTTGCGCGCTGAACGGCTTCTTGGCCGCGTCGTTGCCTCTCGCTCGTCGGCTGACAATACTCCTTGATGATGTTGGCTTTCATTGCCTCTGGCATCCGCGACAGCGAGATTGGGGCGCAAGGTCCGGGGGCATCAAAAGTGACACCCCATTGAGCTTGTGCGGTGGACGAATAACACAGCGCAACGGTCAAAATGGCAGTGGCGGCAGCGGCCGTTTTCATCGTTCGGAATCCTCAATTTGTCATAATAAAAGTTATCACCCGGACTGGTATGTATGGGAGTGTTGCGCTTTCTGGCGTTCCATCGCAGTAGATCAAGACTCGTCGCTGGGCCGAGCGCAACACTCAGCACAATCCTGGAATCCCGACCCCGCAACTAAATGAGGCTTGATCTATCACGCGAACAATAGGTGCAGCGTCGGTCCACTGGTCATGCGGGCCACCGCAGGCCATCAGCTTGCCGTTCACGTCAGTGGCGAATGCAAGCTGATTCTTCGGCGCAGAACAGTCTTCGCCAACCCGCACAATTCGCAGTCCCGACTCAAGCCATTGCGGCCTCTCTGGTTGTTTGATCTGGACAGCGGCGGCGTTCGCCTGCTTTACCGCTTGCTCGTATGCAGTTCCATCAACCAACGCATCTGCCTGTACCGAACCGGACACCAGGGCAAGTACAGCGGCAGCCGCGACGGGAAATTTCATCATGTGTAGCTTCATTTGTCCTCATCCAGACTCGCGCGCTCACGCGCCTTACGTTCCTCATGATCCGCTTTCGCAGCACGCCAGCCGTCACGCCAATCTGACCATTGTTGAGAGGATGCAGGGTAAGGGTTCTCTTGGTATGGCTCGCCGTCATTGGCCCATCGGTAGCCCACTTTATAGGCGTCACTGCGTCTCATAAAACCTCTCATAGTTCGGGCGCAACACTGCGCCGTATGTACCAAGAAGCAACAGGACGGGTATACCGGTGCATTGCGAGTTGCGCAGCACGTTTATGAAGTACCGAGGCCCACAAATCCGACGTACATGGCGATTATGAAGCAGAGCGCGGCAACGCCCGTTGCGGTCAAGTCGGCAAACCGCTTATCCATGCGCGTTCGTGTGCCCAAGAACACGAGAACGTAAGCTACCGCGAATATTAAGATGCCCACACCGACCTTCGTCAGTGCGAGCAACGCCGCATCTGTCAATGCTGTCATTGGTTTTCCCCCGCCTACTTTTAGTAAGGTGCGCAACACTGCACCAGTGTTACAAAAATCACTAGTTTTGGCACTCTGCCGGCGTTGCGTTATCTTTCGGCCAGTTTACCGCTCTTCAGCGTCAGGCTCTGGATCATTGCCGCTCATTATCTTCGGCAGTCCGGGGAAATAAATGTCGCACCGCTCGCCAACATTCGATGCGTTCCTGCGCGGGCAGTCCCCCAGCTCGGCTCCAAGGTCGGTCATCGGAAACTCAGGACCAAAGGACTCCACCAGTCTCGCCAACCGGTATCGACCTCTACGCTCACACCTCGAACAAGCCACGTCGATATGGCGTGCTCGCATTGCTACATCACCTAACGCAACCGACCCGTTTGCCATCGTCAGCTCTCCGTGTGGCCTTCCTTTTTCCGATGCGTTAGTCGGGATGCAATACTCGCCACCCGTCGTTTCCTATTGGGAGAGGCACCACATTCAAAGCAATCGAACTAAACAGCACGCTAACGCCTACGCAGGCGACAGTGGCTCTGAGCACTTCCGGGCCGGTCAGATCGTGGTAGAAACACATGCACGCGGCACCAAACATTAGGTCCCACGCAGGGCCGGCAAGCGCCATCATGCGGATTTGCGACCGTGACACTTGCCGTCGCGCAGCGTCATCGAAACGCATCCCCATGATAGACACCATCCACAACCTCGATTTGCCGCGCAACGGAAAAAACGTAAGCGAGCCCGTGGCACCGAACGCCCGTCCCGCTAACCAGTGTGCCGCCTCGTGAATGGAGTACGACACGAAGACCAGCGGTATCGAGACGAGCAGCGCAATAACCGCGACTTTGGGCTGAAGCGTTTGCAGATAGTGGTACAAGGCCATTGTCATATCGTTTCCCCGATCAGTTGCCGAGCCGTTTCAAAAGATCGCCAACAGGAGCGCCTGGAATCGAAGTCCAGACAGCATGGCCGGTACTGGCAGCGGCAAAAAAATCGACGGCTTCAGCGGTCATATTCACTTCTGCCGTCATCGGTGCAGCCGCTGGCTTAAATCGAAGCGTGGCGACAAGCAATTCGTTTTCTTTCTGATTCATGGCTGTCTGTTTTCCGTGTGTTGAGTCCAACTGCAAACCGACCTTTATGGCGATTCGGATCGCGCAAGTAGTCGATGAACTTGAACATGATCCGTTCGTTTGGCCGTTTACTCAGGAGGTTGTCCAGTTTTTCAGTCAAAACCGGGTCTTGCCGGCAAAGCATCCGCGCTTCGGTCATCTGATCGACTGTCGCACGCTTGCCGAAGTAAATCGACTTACTCGCCATCGCCTTTTTCCAATGGTTAGACGCCGCCGTGGTTGAGGACAAACATCAACGCTTCCTGACTGCCGCTCGCGGCAGCCTTGCGGACCAGTTCAAGTCCCTTCGCGTGTAGCTGCTGTGAAGTCAAAGAGCGGTCTACCTTGAGATAGCGTTCTGGATGGTCGGCTTGCATCAGAGCGCGCCCTACAAGAAACATGGCGGATGGATCGCCCGCGTCCGACTCCTTTTGCAGCAGACCGGGATATTCATCAGCGTAGTGCATCGCCAACCACGTTCCCGCAGCAAGACTCCCCGCCTTCATGGCAGATTCCATCGACGGTCGCATTTCTCGGTTGTCTACCGACTTAGCCCAATGTTGAATCGGCCCGTGCGGTTCGTTCCCAATCAACAACAGCAACGCGAGAACGCCGCAAACAATCCCAGCCTTCTTGAGCCGTTTGCGCACAGCAGGGTCGGGATTGAGTAGCAGGGCCGTTTTCTCCGGCCATTGGATCGAGGCAGCGGCTTCGCGGCGCGCGAGCGCCAGTACGTTGGTCTTATTCATTGCTCTTTGGTCCTGTGGTTCCGGCTACCGAGCCGTGCGGGGCGCATGCGCGCCGAAATGGTTTCCTACCACGCTGCTGTAAGCGTGCCAGGCTTGAGGATCAAATTCATAAAATGGTGCGTCGTGAGCGCAACCGGTTGTTTCTTCGGACGCTTCATCACTTCAAATTCCCCCGGTTCCAACTCAATTACCAGCCCGCACGCCGTGGGCACTTCCGCAGCCTCAATAACGCCCGCAGGCGCAGCGTAATAAACCACTTCCGCTACTTTCGCGTAACCAGCTCGCTTCTGTGGGCGAGCCACGTCCGCAAGAAAGTCTGCGCGGCTTACCTTCACTTCGTGTACACACGGATTGATGCGCTTTTCGTCGTAGGTCGCCGCCATAGAGAACACGTCGGGTCGAATCGCCTGTCTACCGCCGGTTTCAAGGTCGACCAACAGTTCGATGTTCTCCCATGTGACTCTACCTTGGTCCCGAAGCCATTGGGCCACTCGGCCCGCCAGGGTGTGGTGCGGGCGACGACGCTCTACCTCACGGGCTTTTTCCGCCGCAAGTTCCTGCTCCCCCGCACGAGTGATGCGGAAGCATACGCCGGACCCCAATCGCTCAAATCGCTCGACTAACCCGAGTGCGGCCAGGTCAAGGTCAATCCCGTCCGTCATGCCGGCACCGCCGTTTGCGCGGCCCTGCCAATAGAAACGCAAACGCTTGTAGTGTTGGCGTGCCAACATGCCGCCTCCGATCCTCACTTTTACACTGAACAAAAAGGGCCGCTAGTACGAGCCGGCCAACACGCCGCACAGCGGGGACGCTGCTGCGGTTAAAACGGTTTCTGTATTGCGCTAAGTCGAAAAATCACTGACGCGAGAAATCTTCGCTCGTGATCCAGCCATCGTTTGCAAGGACCAACGTAGCCCGGCCCTGCTGGTCTTTCGATTGAAACTCAGCCATGTTCGGGAATGCGGCCGTCACGTCCTTGGACGCGGCCCAGGCTGGCACGTCGGCCGCCTTGTACGTGTAGACCACTTCAGAAATCGTATGACCGAGAGCGTCGGCCGGCGGCGTAAACCGGACGATGGACTGCACCTTGAAGTGACCTGCACAGAATGCCGTGCCCTTTTTGTTCTGCTGGTCTGCAAGCGCCTTTTCGCCGGCATCGGTCAGCGTGTACGTCTTCCCCGGAACCTTGCTTCCTGCGGGTCCAAATTGCGCCGGCACGGGCGCATCCAGCACAGCGAGTAGACCGGCCGATACCAGCGCATTAAATGGTGCTGTAACGCGCGCATTTTGGTCGTCCGCCGCCTTCTTGGTAAAGAGCATGCCGGGCTGGATCAGGGCAACGCTGGCCGGGTAGCTGTGCGGTCCAAACATGTTGCTCGGATCGAGCTGAAGACAACTGTGACTGAAGTGGCCGTTTATTACCTCGGCAAAGTTACTTTCCGACGCTTCTTTTTTTGAACCACACGCCGACAGAAGCGCGGCACAGACGACCACTGCTGCAATCACTCGAACTTTCATATGAACCCCTCGAAAAAAATTATTCAAACTTCTCTGGAAACGCACTTTACTAACGTACCGCTACAGTCTTACCCGCTCATCCCGACGTGGCCGGCCATCGTGAAAACACCGTAAAGCAACGCAACTACACACGCCCATGCGAGCAAGACAAAGATGCGCGGCATGCTACGCGGCGACGGGGCGTTATTCCCGGTACGAGGCCGGCGAAACTGCTTTGGGTCGTACCGTGGATCTGGTTTCTGCTCATGCTGACGCCTCATACCGCCTCAAAGCAGTTGCAGGCCACGCAGCGCGACGAGCGATGCGAGTCCAAGGTAGAAGAACGTCGGGATCAGCGATCCCGCAGCATTCGCGAGATTGAAAACGACACGATGAATACGAACATCGAGAGAACGCGGATTGCGCGCGTGAGCCATTGCACCCGCAATCGCTGCTGCGACCATCGTGCTCGCATAGGAGAAGTTGTTTTGCGCGTACCAGGCCATGTCGCTGTTGTGAATTTCGCCAACGAAAAGGGATACGTCGGCGGCTCCGTTCTCCCTTGCGAGCGCGACACCATATTCGAGCATGTGGATGCTGCGAAGCGGGATGTTCGCGAACGGCTCGATGAGCGTTAGCCACTCCCAATCCTTGTCGGGAAACACCGGGGCAAGCATCGTCCCGCTACCCTGCCGGCGGGCTATGTTTTCCTGAAGATACCGTGCCGGGCCAGGGAACCCCGCGAGGCGACGACGTTCATCCGGCGCAATGGAATGGAACGCGGCCGACCCGCCGATGTCCTGCAACCGCCGGACATCGGCAAGGCCGAAACGATCCTTCGCCGCGAGCCGCTCGCGGATGAATGCGCGAAAGAGCTGCGCAATGCGGATCGGCGTCATGTGAAGGGCGAAGGAAAACCAGAATGCGTCGCCTAGTGGTATCTGCATCCAGTCGTCCAGCTCGCCATGCAGGCCGCTATAGAGCGAGGAAAAGCGCATTTCGCCCAGCCGAAGTCCGGGAGCTTGCGCGATGGTGCGATTGACCAGCTCCTTATATCCCCTGTTCGTGCCGCCGGTAAGGCCATGCAAGACACCGAAGACGTGACAGCGAATTCCCTTGTAGTCGAACTGCACGGCATCGAGATACTGAGGGAAGTCAAGCCGCGTGGCCGAGAGCAAGTCCGAAACCGGGATGTACTGAGTGCTCATGCGGACCTCACCGTTGCTGCGAGCCGAGATACTTGCGCTCGATCTTTCGTTCAGCCAGAACCGAGCCGGCCAGAACGGCAATCGCGACCGGAATCCCGATCACCCACGGCAAGCCGAACTCCTGACATGCGGCGAGAATCATCAATGGGATGACCCAACCGACGAGCCCGACAAGTAGTGTCCAGCCAGGCAGTCTTCCTGCGTCTTCATTCTGGCCCATGCTGCGCCCCGTAAAGAGTGTTGATCTGATTGTTATTTGGCGATCAGAAAACGATCACGATTTTTCGCGCTCACAATCCAGGCAGGCGCACGCCCGCGTCCGCTCCATGTTTGCCCGGTCTTCGGATTGAGGTATTTCGCTTCGCCGGGCACGCCCGCCTGCGGCTTTTTACCATTCTGTGTTGCGCGCTTGCGCCCAAAAACATCGCGCTCAGTAAAACCATATGTCGCGACTTTCGCGCGGATGTCTTCCAGCACGCCTGCGGCCTCTTCGGCGCGGAGCTGTTCTGCCTCCTGTTGGAGCTGCTGAATCTGTTGCTGGATGTCGCCGTAGCTTCGTTTATTCGATGCCATTTCTTCGTTCCTCTTCTTTATCAAACTGGTTAATTCTGCTAACGCCGCTCTGTCTGGATTAAAGGAGCCAGGCGACGAGTAGCCCGATAGCTACGCCGATGCCCACGCCGTTGCAGTCGCTTCGGTCGGCAGCGCGTAGGCGCGCAAGGCGGCGTTCGCGCCTGCGCTCACGGGTCGCCTCAATTGCCGCCTGTTCTCGTTCGCGCTCGTAGGCTTCCCGTTCTTCCCGCATGAATTCCGGGAACCCAACTTCCAGTGTCCGCGCGCATGCGCGGCCAGCAATCGAAATCAGGCCGGCTTGGGCTAGAAAGCCGACAATGCCGTAGACGTAGTACATGACGCTCTGCCAAAGCGGCCAAAAAAACGATTGCGTCGAGACCGAAGAAAACGAGCCGGTGACGCGCATATCGGTCGGCGCAAAGTGGTTCCACGTCATCCATATCGGGGACCGCGCCTCCCCTTCCACGAACGGGACGACAAGCCACATCGAGTACAGCGCAACGGCGAGCGATAGAAGTGACACGGCTGTTGCGACATACGAGCGAACGACAGATTTTTTCATGTTGAACCCCGCTTACTGTTGGTCGATCAGCACAGCCTGGAACGCCTCATACCCATAGCGGGTGAACACTCTCCCTGCAAGGCCGTAGACAACATTGACGCCGCCAGAAAGAGTTGCCCCTTCCTGAAGAGCCTCGTTCACCTTACTTTCGAGCCTCGTGAGTGCGTCGGCCGCGCTGGACGCAACACCGCTGCTCAGGACCGTGTATCGCGGGTGCATTGCGCTCACCATTTAGCCGCCCTGCTTGTCGGATTTCTTCCACATGCCTTCCGTACAAACGAGAGCATGGCCGTTGCTGTCCGCTGGGATGCTCGAAGAAGGATTGCAGACCGCGCCTGCAACCGGCTGGGTCTTATGGGTAAGGCCGTACCATCCAAGCAAGAACATGACGACAGCGGCGCAGAGTGAGAAAGTTCGCATCACAGTTTTCCGTGGCTCGGGGGGCGGGCCGGCTAGTTGATGAAGATGCTCGTCGGGCAGCGCAACGTCGCCAGGTGTCTCTGCGAATTCTGGCAACTCGGGAACTCGATCACACGCTTGCAAAGGCGTCACGTCGTTCTGAGCAACAGACACGACGCCGCCCGGATGTCCGGTCGACCATAGTTCGGAAATCCGATCAGGTGCCCGCTCGAAAAGATCGGTGACAGTTACCCATACCCCGCCGGTCTTCTCCGGGCGATAGTCCCAAACGCTCGCATGCACGTAGAAGTCTGGTCGACGCATCCATTCAGTGAGTAGCGCCCATAGTTCCGGCTGCTTGGTAAGGTAGAAGTACAGCCCCCATCCAGGAGCGGGGTCGTCGGCGAACTTGATGCCGGGAGCCGAACAGCAATACGCGAGTTTCGGTTCATCCCCCGTGATCGTGCGAAGTTTCTCAGTCATCGCGAGAACTTCCGCGCCGGATATGCTGAAGTGCCCGCGAATACTCGAATCGCCAATGTTAAATTGGAGTCGGTCGACCTCAACGCCGGGCAGCTCTTCGCCACGAATCAACGCACTAACGATGTCACGCATTTCGTTGCGCTGCACTTCGGCCTTGGCCCACGCGATTTTCTGCTGTTCTGCCTCAATGGCGTCGCGCCTATTCTTTTCGGCTTGTTCCTCGGGTGTCAGAGGCCAGCTAAGAAACGACATCTGTTCGCGGTCTTCCTGAGTAAAGCTGTGCCCGCGCTTCATCAAAATGTCACGCGCCTGCTCGATGGCGTCCTGCGCGTGGTCGATCCGAACATCACTATTCATGTCCGTGCCGTCCGTCTGGTCATGCGCGTCGGCCATGTTCGCCGCGATGAATGCACGTAGCTCTTCGGACGTTTTCTCCTTCAGCGAGGGCATCGGGAAAAGATACGAGTCGTCGTAATCGTCATCTTCCCCGGCATCCTCAACGTGCAAATCGCCCCGTGCCTGAGGGTCTTCGATAGGATCGCGTGTCATTTTGTTCCGTAATTTGTTCGGTCTATAAGTAGTTTAGACTTATTTATCGTTGATAGCAACGGTATTTGCGTGAGCGATCAGCGCGGCCTCGATGCCGGCGCGGTCGGTGCCGTACTTCTCGGCCAACCGTCTAAGAGCGTCTGCGGCCTGTGGCGACAGTCGAACACGCCCGAGAATTCGGCCGCCCGCCGCGACCAACGCGGCCTCCATCTGACTCGTTCGCTGCGTCGGTGTCTTCGCCTTGCCGGTTGCCGGCCTGCCCTTCGCGGTTGGTTTCTTCTGCGCCATTGCTGACCTGTAAATTGGGCCGCCCTGCGGCCGTTGATCTATGCGGCGGAAAGCGCCGCTGCCGGCGTTGATACTACCCGGCCGGGTCGCCGACCGGCAGGACATGGCTGTACGGTATGTAGTCAGGGTCGCGAAAGAAATACTCGCCCTGTGCGATCAGCAGTTCGTTGGCCGGCTGCAATGTGATCCGCATAGCCTCGTCCTCGCTTGTAGGAAAGAACGCCCCTCGTGGCCGCTGATGCAAGAAATAGTCGCCGAGCTTCGCCCCGCAATGGTCACAGTGGTTCATGTAGTAATGGCCGCGCAACGTCTTACTGGTGTCTGGCCGATAGTTCGGGCAGTGCGCTTCGAGAAAGCGGCGCACGCCGCTGTTCGTGCGCCCGAGATTGCCGACAAACGTTCCTGACTCGCCGGCATGCCATCCGATCAAAGGCACGTTCGCAAAGTCCGCTTCGCCAGAAACCGAATAGTCGTCCTCTTCCTCATCGTCGTCAGAATCCACGTCGATCCCGAGAAAGAGGTAGTCGGCAGGCAGACACAGGGCGAACACCCGAGTCGGCCGCCGGCACTGCCAGCATTGATCGTCGGACGAAGCGAGACAGAAGCGCGGCGCAAGCAGTTTGGGAAGCCACGCGAACAACGCCGGGATGTCGCTGACCGTGGTTGCGTACCATCCGGCAGGCTGATCGAGCCACGCTGCGCGCCCGGCCAGCGCGTATGTTTCTTCGGCACGAGAAAGCAGGAGCGGCGTGCGCTCGAACCCGACAAGGCCGTCTGGTGTTTGCTTCGCTTCGCCGAACAGGCCGGTATCGGCGAGCTGCTGAAAGATCGTGTTCTCGGTCACGATTCACTCACGGGAAAAAGAGGTTTCTGACTGTCGTCGGGCACCGATGATGCGGGCCGTTGAATCGCTCGCATGCGGACCACGAGAGGAACCACGCAACGGCCGATGGTGAGCGACATGCCGTAGAGACCGGGACCGTGCCCATCAAGGCGCTCCCACGTCGGCCGAAATCCCCGGCTTCTCGCGATCCGCAGCAACGCGGTCCTGCTCATGCCGGCGACACAATCTCGCACGAAGCGGGCACCTTCAGGCGGCATCCACTCTGCGGGGAAAGTCGCCGGCAACGCGAACGACTCAAACTGCTCTACTTGCACGCTCCCTCCTGCGAACGGCCACGAGTTGTTGGAGACCAGCAAGCGCGAGCCCCACGATGAAAGCTAACGAGGCGAGTACCCATGCCCAGCCGCGTGCCCCCGTGAAAATCGGAATGAGAGAAATCGCAACCAGCGTCCACCCGAAGATCGACGCAAGCACATACGGCTTCGTGATGCCGTGTCGCCAGAGTACGATGCCGGCGAACAGGAACGCGACGGCGGCGAAAGTCAGACACGCAGCAACTTCCCGGTTGTACGTCCAGATAAAAGCGGTTATGTCGTTCATTGTCCTTACCCTTTTCTGGTCAGAGGCTTGCACCGCGAGTTGAAGGGCGGTAGCGGACAGCCACGTAACCCATTAGGGCGAGGCCGATCACGATCCAGAGTAGGCCGCCGGCCATTCCGTGTGCGACGAACAGAACGCGGTTGAGCCCAGCAATGACAAGCAGGACGCCATACCACGACGCCATCGAGCTTGCGCGGATCGTGCCGTTACGCCACGCGAGTCCGGCGACGATCAGATAGACAAAAGCGATGATAATCAGGCCGGTCTCAACCTGAGTCGAATGCAGGGACAAGAAGGTGTTGATCGGATTCACGATGAAGTGTCCTTGAAGTGTTTTTGTGTCAGAGGGTGACGGCCACGGCGCGGCGCTCGCCTTCGCTCAGACCGTCACATTGCAGGAATCCCGTTCCGGCGGTCGCTGGGGTCCAGGTCATGACCACGCCGTTTTCCGTCAGGGTCGTGCTGGCCGATCCGTTCGTGACTGCACAATCGAGCGCCTGGTGATGCCCTTTCGCGTCGACGGCACTGACGGCTATCTTTACGGGCTGACCAACCCTGACCGCTTCGGGCAATCCGTCCCACGTAAAAGTAAGGGCTTTGGTGATGCGATCGACACTTGCATCCTGACCATCGCCATCGTTGCCGCTGGAAAGTTGCGATGAAATCCAGGAGCGGTCGCTATCCGACAGGTCGTGTTGACTGAGAAGCCAGACGAGCGCAGCCGTGCCGAACCATCCCGGACCATTGCTTACCTCGCGCTCGCGGATGATGGTTTGCAGCCGTTCAGAGGGCTTCGCGGGCGAGGCGGGCGATGCGCCCTGCCCTACCCCATAGGAAAGCGAGCGGAAGCCCGCTGCGCTGCTGCCAGTCACGCGCGCAGCGAACATCCTGCTCGCGGTGGCCTGCGGCACACTGACCCGAACCTGCGTGCCGGAATCAGAGACGCGGAACGTGCCGGTCGCCGTTCTGGTTGTGCGTGCGGAAAGGCCGCCAAGACTGCTACCGGACGAGCGGGAGCGAAGCGAGGATGCCGAATTGCGACTCGTGCTGCCGGCGGAATACCAGGATCGCGATGTGCCTGCCCCCGAGCGGCTGTAACCGGACGAGCTGCCGGAACGGCTGGACGAGCTGCTGGAACGGCTGCTGCTGAAAGAAGAAGACCGGCCGCCGCTGCCGGATGAACCGCCTCCCCGGCCAGCTTCGGCGGCCGTGGACATAACCGACAGCGCAATGAAGAGGGTCACGAGTAGCTTCATGGTCAAAGCCCCAAGACTGAACGATCAGACGCCTTCGACTGGACGAGCTTGATGGTCGGGCTGTCCAAGGACGATTCGAGGTCCGTGCGGGACATATCGAGCCCGCTGCATCCATCCGTGCAGCGTAGGGACCAGAGATACGCGTTCACCAGGTCGTTTGATGCGTAATAGATGTTGGCGGCTCTTGCCGATGCGTCGTTCTCCCCTGCGAGCCATGCCGACGCATAGTAGAGCGTCGCGCGGTCGTAGTTTCGGGGGACGTAATCGCCGTGTGCGGTTAGATAACCGGCGAGCATCATCCAGACAGCGGCGCTCCCGTCGTGACTGCCCAGCATTGAGTCCGCGCGCTTGATGATGCCCGCGCTCGTCTCATGCCAGACGGTGGCCGACACGGCATTGGTCGCAATGAAGTCTGCGGCGCGATGGTCGCCTTGGTTCACGGCGGCAATCAGGTGACGCCGCGCTTCGGCAACCATTTCATCAGCTCGCGCGGCGCACCCGTCGTCCGCATCGCACCCGTACCCCTGCCTTTCAGCGGCGGCATAGGTGATCTGATACTGGTGAAATTCGCTGTTGTCGGCCGACGCAACGACAGACGCCGGCTGCGCTGCCGCGCCCTGCTGACCGCTGGTTTGTTGCGTGCCGGTCTGAGGCGAGCACGCGGCCAGAGTAGCGGCGAGCGCGATGCCGGCCGATAAGGTAATGGGTCGAAACATGGTCTCTGCTCCTTCGTGATTTTTGTTTTTTCAGCCGTGATACCACTGACAGTACGAAAGCCGGCTCTGAAAATGGCCCTCGTAAGCGGTCGCGATTTCCGGGTTATTCCAGAACACCGCAGCGTTCTCCGAATTGCGCTCTTTGGCTGAACGCGTGTAGTTGTATTGTGTTGTCAAGACGTTTCTCATTGATGAGCCCCTGCGCTAGTAACGCGCGTAAGCCCAACACAATGCGAAACTGTCTCGCATTGTCTCGATGTCCAAATTCCGGCAATTAGATGTTCCCATCGCGGTTATTGCCAGCCACCAGTTCTAGCGGAACCGCGATCCGATGCTTGCGAAGAAGTCGGACCAAGGACGCGTTCCGGCGCTCCAGGTCCTGCAGCGCTAACGACAGGATGGCAACGCGCTGCGCCATCGCATCGCGCTCGCCCTGGACGCGTACGAGACGGGCGGTGGCCGCCGATTCTGCAGACAATGTCGCGCGCTGTACTGAATCGCCTAGTGTTCGCTGGCGCTCGTCACGCAGTGCCGCCAGCCGAGCCTTTATGTCGGGATAACGATTCAACGTCGCACGCGAGCGGTCTGCAGTCACATAGAGGGACTTTTCTGTCAGGACTGCCAGTGGATCCTCAGCAATCTTGGACAGTGCCCGCTCGAAGGCCGTGCGCGTGTCGTCGCGCTTGGCGGCATACTTACGCCGTAGCGCCGCCTCCTGTTTCGAATTACGCTTCATCGCGGCTGTCCGGCAAATGGGCGATCGCGCTTTTCATGCGCACAATTTCCTGGTCAATGGCTACGAGTTGCAAGGAGCGCAGTTTGGGAGTGCTCCGCATGGCCTCAGCATCAGCGATCGCGGCTTCCCACACGGGCTTGTGCCTGGCAGAGATACAGGAATTTGCACATCGGTCAGGGTGGCAGAAGGACAGCACCGGAGTTTTCTGAGCATCGCTCTTGACGTCCGACAGACACATGGCGGTCTCCGGCTCAAAGAAGCAGTAATTCATGGCGCCAGGATAGAAGTTTTTTGCCTTGTGCCGCAAGTAGTAGGCGATATCATCCTTGCGACGATCACCGGCAGCGCCGCGGAATTCACGCAGCATCTGTTCGCCCTTGGGCCCGGTCACGTTGCCGTCGATCACATCCTGGGCAACTTCCTCAAGAAAGTCGGCGTTAGCCAGCAGCCGTTCTTGTGCCAAGAGCTTCTTCCAGGTATCGAGATTGTCACTACCGGCATAGCCCTCGAACACGGCGATATGCACGTGCTTGTACTGGAGCATGCCGGCGATCACACCAAACGGCTGCCGCGCAATATGCCTGGCCAGAGTGCGTCGGAATTGCCGCGTATTGAAATACCAAGGATTCCTGTCCTCCCCGAGCGGGATCTGCGCGAACGGGAACAAAGCTGAGACATGATCCCGGAACAGATTGATGTATTCGATAATGGTGATCGTCTTCAGCGGTGCGCCGGTCGTATTCCGGAACACGACATCGTCTTGGCTGTTGCGCTGGTAGTCTGTCGCTGCTGCGATCGTCTCCAAAGCGCGTGCAACAGGCGGCACAATGACCCAGTTTTCCGATCTACCTTGCGGCTCAGGGACTCCTTTGAACAGTCTGGAATGGACACGCAACAACGGTTTTCCGTCCAGTGACTTCTCAGCAAAGACCGGCTTGTCCCGGATGGCCAGAATCTCAGAGACGCGCATGCCGCTCAGCCAGGCGACGACGATGAAGCATGCAGCAATGAGCATGCGTTCCTCGTGCCTGAAGTCAGAATATCGTACCCACAGAGATCGCCAGGGCAAAGTCGTCTCGGGATCCGTAGATAGGCGCACGCATCTAACAAACTTGCGGAATATCCAGCCATCCACGTCACTCTGAGTGCGGCGTTCGCTATAGCCCATAGCTAAACGTTCTGCCCGAGCGCTCTCGAGCATCGCGCGAAGCCCGATGATGTCTGCCGAGAAATGCTCAACGTAGCGCAAAGCATGCTTTCCTAGCGCCTTCATAACGTCATCGGGGATCACCGGTGTGCGGTTCTCTTCGCCCCGGTGCTTTTGGAAACCGATGACGATGCGGGGATTGACGCCTTGCCACGGATAGAACGACAACGTGTCCGAGAGCGCGTCCCGGTATTCCCACAGACGCTGGACGACGCGAAGGGTCAACGCAATTTGCAGAGTAGCTCTCCCTTTCTTTCTATCGCCGATTTCCCACGTACGATTGGCCATCATGTGATCCCGGAACTCTTCCAGTAAGGACGCCGTGGTCTCGGAGAAACGCGTGATTCCACGCCGCACCAGCCAACGGGCGAGGAGACTGATTTGTGTCGTCTCGACGATTACCGTCTGTGGTGAACGTCGCCTCATACCAGGCAGCGGTACCAACAAACGCGCATACGCGAGTTCCTTCATGGTATGGACCAGGCGTTGCCCGCCAACCTCGCTAGCCATCCGGCCAGGCGTGACTTCGAAGTCGAACCTCACGATCTTGTTGCTCGCCGGGATGTGAGTGGCGCAAATCAGGGGCGCTAGATCCCACTTGAGATCGCCGAATCTAGTGATAATTCCATCCCCTTCAGCAATCACAGATTCCAACGGAATCTTCGATGTAAAGTTCTCGTCGATTACGTCGCGGCTAGCGCGGCCCGTTCGTTTCATCATTAGTTCCCCCTCATCGCAGCCGGCACGTATAACGATTCAAGAGTCGCCGCCGCTTCGGCTAACGAGACGATCTCAGGCTTGAACGCGGGGAGAATTGCTTCGGTGATGACCCGATAGGGAAAGCCGAAGCGGATCTGCCATTCGTCGCTGGAAAGGTACGCGCGCTGTTCCTCAAGGAACTCCCGGAAACGGATAAGCCGCGGTAGGATGCTGCTGGTCCAGACCGCGTTGCGGCACGTGAAGCAAGCGAAGGGGCGATCGCAAGGAGTGTTGGGTGGGCCATCAGGTCGGTTGTAGAAGTCCCTGCACGAAGCGATGAAGACGTCCTGCTCACCGGTGGCAATGCGAGTCGCTGCTTCGGCCCCGACGCGCAGATGATCCGCAATCAGCGCGGCTTCGCTCTCATCATTCCGGGACGCGACGACCGTCCCCGCCAAGAGGGTCAAAGCCTCGTTCTGAGCCGTCTCGATGCTGGCATGGTGCAGATCGCGCGTTCCCGGATTCGTCAGGTAATGCACGGTTGTCTGCATCTGCGCATGACGGGCGCGGTCCTTGATAAGCGCAAGGTTGCCCGTGAGACGGTAGGCTCGGGAAAGATTGGTTACGCGAAATCGAGACAGCTGCAGATCTGGAAGGCCATGCCTTTTCCCAAACTCGGACACCATCCGCGTGGCTTCACCTTCCGAGATCGCACGTACTGGTTCTCCGCGCCGGGCAAGATACACCCACAGGCGATCTATGAGCTCGGGGTCGCTCGTCCACTGCCGTAGGGAAGCAGTAACCAGCTTGATCATGTGAATGATGCGCCCCGGCGACCAGATCGATGTATTGCCGTAAAGCTTCGTGAATTCCTTTCGCGCCGGACGCGTCTTTACGAATCGGATCCGGCAAACGCGGGTGTTCTCAGTCGGTTCAATGTCTCCGAGTCTTAGATCCATGATGCACTGGTGGTTCTCGTCGAGCAGTGCGTGCAACAAGATTACGAACGGGGTCAGATCTTCGATGTGCGGATAGAGGTAGGCATAGGTTCCGTCCATCGATGGATAACCCGCCCGGTGCTTGTGCAATGCCGAACTGAGGGATGGGTGTGCGGACTTGTCGACGCATGAGGATAGGAAAGGCGCTCCGTGCAGAACGTGACGCACGTACCAAAGGACGTTCGCCTGGGAGCGCCAAGCGTTCCGCTTATACCCACTAGGGTCTTGGCCCATCACAACCAATTTCCTGCCGATGCGTAGGCGATGGATCACCGCGGCAATTTCGCGCCTACAAATCCGGACAATCTCGAACATCTGCGCGTCGGTGTAGGGCGTTCTTCGCGCCCCGGGTACCGAGATCTGACGCTCTGGAAACACCGGCACAACGAAATTCGCTGCGAAGATGGAAGACCGGTTGGCTTGCAGAACCTGAAGGCAGCCGGTCAGATGGTAGAAGCAAGCAGATCGCGTGCTCTGCGACGGATACCTCGAAACCAAAAAGGCCGCGAAGCGCACGAAATGATGTGACGTCAGATCGTGAATGGTCTGCGGTTCCTGCCAGCCTGCCTTGACGTCGGCATCCACGAATTCGCAGAAGAGCCTCCACGTCCGAAGTATCGATATGACCGAAGTCCAGGCGCTCAGACAACCATCGACCTGGGTCATGTACCAGAGTGCCGTGCCTACCATGTCGACCAGAAATGGCCTATCAATGTACTCAACCAGGTCGATAATTTTACGAAAACGGGCGCGCAGGTCGAGCACACCCTGGGCCAGCCACGGCGTATCGTCGAGTGCTTTCAACGGCAAGATCTGGGTCATCGCGGTTCGTCCCTCGTCTGTAGAGGAACAGTCCAGTCTCCCAGACTGTCGTCGATCATACGGTCAACCTCCTCCAGACAATCAAGGTAAATGAATGTGGAGGCAAGGCTGGCGTGTCCAAGTAAGCGCTGTAGTTGCCGCAGTGGATCTTTCAATAGCGTGCGATACGGCTGATGCGGATCGGTGCGATAGGTCGGATCGGAAATCAGTCTCTGAATCATGGCCGTGAGTTGGTGGATAGCAAAGGCGTGACGCAGCATGTGGGGCGTACACTGATTCCCCGACGTTTTCGACGCTCTCCTGAAGACGTCGTGCCACCTGGCGGTTTTCATTGGCGCCCCCGTCTCGGTTACCCACAGTTCAGCAGGGCGTTGGCTCATGGAAATATCGGCCAGCGCATTCTCCCTATCTTCGGCAACATACCGGTAGACCGTGCGCAAAACATGGATGGGTATGCGAATGACTCTTACCTTGCCGCCTTTCGTCCCCCGCTTGAGCGTGAGCGGTATGGTTTTCTTGCCCCAACATTCGGGTGCGTCGGGATCTGGCAGATCCGCAAGCAGTAAACTGTTCGCCTCAGCCACGCGCATGCCAGTCGCCAATAAAAGATCCGCAAACGCACGATCGCGCTCAGCAGTGCGAGTGCCACCGAATGCGGGTCGAACTTTTGACAAGTAGATTCTTAGTGGAACGTAACGTACCGGAATCGACGACACGTGCTCGGTAAGAGAGGATCGAAGCGGCCGAATGCCGGGCACGGCAGCGATACGCCCAGCCCGTATCTCGCGGTATGACACGGGAGTCGCTGGGACTTCGCCAGCGACAACCGCCCACGCATAGAAACGGGTCAGAGCCGCAGCCACATTGTTCCAGGTACGCGCAGAGATCGGCCTCGTCTGTACAAAGCGCCGCGCGGTGTAATACGCACGTAGAACATCGCGATTCACTTGACGCCAGGCAATCTCCTGTTGCGCGAGCCATTTCAGAAAACGTGCCAGGTGATAGGCATAGGTACGCCAGGTATTGGGACGCGGCGAAGCAGGATCGACCAGCGAACGAAGAAAAGTATTAAGCACGCGATCAAACGAACCATCCTCCCCAACCAAAAACGGTTGCCCATTGACGATCCCCAACCGCGCAGCCATGTCGGTCAACTCAGGTGTTCTGGACAGGTCGGTAACGATGATCATCGGTCGCCTCGAGCAACATAAGTAGTGACGGTCCCAGCGTGAAACCATGGACAACCGTACAGCAGGGCATCTCGCAAACAACGTTACAGGCGCCCTTGCCCCTTCAACCTCCGCAGATATTCAACGGCACTCCGAAAGTCGATCCGGAGCAGATGCATCGCTAGGTCAATCGCGCCACCGCCACCCACGCTCGCCCTCGTGTCAAAGAACTTCGGCCCGGTGACCAGTAGCTCAAAATCTCGCCCACCGGCGCCGGCGTACCATCGGGAGGTGGTCTTGTCTTTAAGAGGGACGAAAGTTGGATCACGCTTGGCATAATCCGCGAGCGCAATCAGTGCCGCCTCCGCCGACATACCCCGCCATTCCGCCAATTCGCCCACTCCGACCTTCGACATTTTTTCCTCTTCAGGGGCTACTCGGCTTTCATAGAAAGCCGGCTACTCGACACCAAGCTTAGTACAACGTGACACAAAATTCATTCACCCAATATAAGTGTAGTTGAAACTCCCAAACTCGACGGCCCGGCCGTCAGCGATCATCACCTTGTCGTGAACCGTAACCCGATCGGTGTTACTTAGTTGAAGGCCCCTTGCCACGGTGGCTTTGGTCTTGCGCCGGGGGAATCGGCTGCGTAGCGTAGCGGAGCAGGCGATTCCCCCGGCGCCGTGCTGAGCCGACGGTTTCGCATGTCGCGCGTGCAAGGTAGCGTTGGCAGTGATGTTCAATGTTTTCATTTGCGTAGCGCGAATACGTTCGCTTCGTGGGTCGAGTTTTTCCGCAGCAGCTCGTTTTCCTTGAGAAGGCGAAGATTGATTGACTGGGAGCGTTGTAAATCGATCTTCAGTTGCGCATGCTCTTTGCGCAGCTCCGCCAGTTTCATCTGGCACTCCTTGAGCCGATTGCGTTCGATGTCCATCTTCGCGGGCTCGACTTCACCAATGAGTTGCCGCACCATGTCTGCAATATCCGGGTGGCGATTGTGGATCGTGGCGTTGCTGACGCCGGCCTCCCTCGCTACCGCGGCAATGCTCATTCGCTGACCAGGCGGCACGACCTTCGTAACTCCACGCCTGATTCGCTTGATCGCCATCTCTAACGCCTGCCTTGTTTCACTTTTCTTCACGAGAGCAATTCCCTGGACGAGTGACGGTCTGCTACAAGATGCGGTTCGATCGCCACGCCCAGATCGATCAGGACGCGCTCTGCGGCTTCAAGGTGGTCAATGCAGCGCTGACGCGACGCCATCCCGATGTCCGAACAGTTCAACACTTCGATCTGTTGATTGCGAATGCCCTGCCAAATCTGGATGTGGCTGTCGTCAATAACGCCTTCACTGCACGACGTACAACGCATCGCGTCGTAGAGACCATGCCCGCCGCAGCCTGAACCGCTTGCGAGACACCATGAATGACCGGTGCCGCGTATGAACACGTCCTCACCGAGTCTGCGGCAGAAGTCCTGCATGTTCGATACGGTCTTCACTTCCTGCCGATCGCGAAACGCAACGATCCGTTGCCCTCCACCGCCCGAAAGCGGTCGCTCGGAACTGATCCATTTTTCCAGAATTGCCGCCTGCAGCTCGTCCCGCTCGAACATGATCTGATCAATAACGGACGACTCGACGCCGGCTTCCTGCCTCGAGTAATAGAGCGTCATGTCGATGGACCAGTGCTTGAAATGCTCGCGGAGATAACGCACATCTCCCATGAGATTTCTGGCGACAAATACGGCAAAGGTCCGTCTGAACTGGTGTGCCGTAAGCGGCCATGGCTTTCCCACCTCGACCGTCTCGTGGTCTCGAACTCCCTCCATGTCCTGCTGCGCCACAACTGCCCCCGCCAAACTTGCAAAGGCACGTAACGCGTTCGTTGCGGTGGCTCCTCCAAATGAGCGGCTCTTTCCCTTTTCCTTTTCCACGATCAGAAGTGCGTTTCGGTGGCGCTTGCATTCCTGAAGCATCTTGACCATCGCGCGATGAGCTGGACCGAGCAACGACGGACTACCCAACGCGACTTCCAGATCGGCAATCATCGCGTCGGCCGCTTTCCGAGAGGGCGCACCCAACCGCGTAGCAACCGCAACTGCCTTACCAACCACTCCCGGGACCATCCATTCCGCTGGTCGCGGGTGCCGTTCGAGTTTGTAAGTCGTGCCTGTCAACCAACAGAAAATTTCTCCATCAAACCCGTCTCTACTTGAGAAACAGCCCACTTCCAGCGACGCCAGCTCGGAATCCCTCATGCCAGAGAATGCCGCACACACGATGTAACAGGCTGTACGCAGGTAAAGGAGTTGCTCATTCAGATGGTTCGGCGAATCGAATCCGTGTCGGCAAACAACTTCCCTCGATCGTGGTGCCGCAAGATGTCCAAGGCGGATCGCCAGGTACTGATCCTCGCTCTTGTAGATGCTCGCAAATCCATTCGGGTAGCGTGTGCGATGCACCTCAACCAGCTTCCGGTACTCCAGCTCCCGAATCCGGATAATTTCATCCCGTGCATCCAGCAACGTGTCAGCGTGCTTCTCGACGTACTCAAGTGCTCTCTGAACGATGATTTGCAGCAACCTCGCCGGAACGACCTCGGTCATGGCGTCACCGACAATCCTTCTGCGAGACGGCTTCCTGCCCTTGACAAGGAGAAACGAAGAGGAATTTCCCCACGGATATGCTGGCAATTGATCAATCAGGCGATCGCGAAGATCGTAGTACGTGGTCAGGATCTGCAGGCTGATATTGCGAGAGCTGTCTTTGAGCACCTCTTTTGACTCGTTCGCATACGAAATGCAGCGCTCCGGTGACATCTCGGCAAATGAGGGGACGCCATTGCGGACCATCCATTTGAGCAACAGGCGCAGCTGACTCCAGTTGTTAAAGAGGGTCTTCGCGGAAATGTTCCTGCCAGAACGTGGCCCCTTGACGCGCCAGCGCTCATACAGGAACCACCTTGCCGAATGCAGAAGGCATTCATGACGATCGTCCGTCAGAACCGAACCGTCGTGAAACTCGACATCGAAGCGGATCGCCGTGCCCCGTGTGTTGCGCGTGTGGATGTACGGCGACAGGTCCCACAAAGGATCCCCGAAGCGGGATACCACAAGCTCGCCGCGCTGACAGATGACAAGATCTGGAATAGCGGAAGCCGCGGTTGATTGAATATCAACCAGGTGTCTTGCTGTGTTAGTCATTGCCCGCACCTCCGAGGATCGACCGTTCGCGCCACATCGGGTGAGGGTCCAGCTGTGCGCTGGTCCGTGCCGCGAGGACAATGTCTGCAGGAAAGCGACCGGAGATCACCCTGTCGATCTCGCGTATCACCCAGCCGTACACCTTGTGCCAACGGTTACGCCCAAGAAGATTGCGCTCCTTGATGAGCAACCAGTAAAAGCTGAACAGGCGATGTAGGTCGGTTTCCATCACCACCTGATTGGGACACCGGAAGCAGTGCAGGAATGATGTGCACACCCGCTCTCCAGTTTTGGGCGCAAATTTGCCATAGAAAGGCGAACTGCACCGCCCGACGCCCGTGTTGTGTTTGCCGGACAGGACGCGCCGAACTTCATCAACTGGGACCCGCATCTCGTCCGCCAATTTCAACAGGACCTCAGGGTCTTCACTGGCACCGCGAAGTTGTGTTTCGAGGCACAGCCCAACGAACTTGTGGTTGCGTTCCATCTCCGGCGTAACCGCGAGATAATGCGAGTCGGTCATTCTGGGCTGATTTCCCAAGGCGGTGGAAGCCCTGATCAGATCCCCTCCCGTTAGTCGCCATATCCGGGTTGCGAATGTCTTTCTGAGCCGCATGATCGTCACACGCAGTGGCAACGGTTCGCCGGTTCGAGGATTCACGTCGTCAGACAAAAGGCTATGACGCCCTATAAAGCGATCAATCAGCTCTTTCAACATCGACGCGTCGATTGGAGCCACCTTATCTCCCCAACCGCCATTCGGCTGCCGTCTACATAACCACAGCCGTGCCTGATCGGCCGAAGGTACGTTTCGAACATGACGCTCCGTCAACGCGAGGATCTCAAGGTACAAGGTAGCAACATCTGTCTGCACAGTTGCAACGTCTTCAATTTCTTTGCTGCGCCGGAACGACTGTACGGCAATGTTGTTTCCACGACGTTTGTACGTTGTCAGCAGAGCATGACTGTCCGGTTTCAGCGGATGCGGCTGAAGGGCATCACGCCTCAATTCAAGAAGCGGGGCAGGGTTACGGCCAGTTCGTGCCGCGATCAACAGGAGGTAAACCAAAAGCGTGTCGCTCTCGGCCTCATCAAAAGCTCCGGCACGAATCGCTGCCAGATCTGCAGCAAGCGCAGCGAGAAGCCGACTCATCTCGCCCTTGGAATATGACTGATGCCCCCTACTGGATCGATTGCTGCCCGGAAATGGATTTACCGGAAGGCAATCACGGCTCAGAATGCCGGTACAGACGCACTCCAACAAGACAGACTTCGTTTGCGAATAGATCGCACGGGCAGCCGCGTACGACAGGACACCCGTCTCTGTTTCTGCTGGCTTACGCAGTAGCCATGACACATAGGCTTCGAGCAGTTCCTTCGTGATGTCGCTCATCTTCACAATTGGCTGTCCTTGTAAAGCCAATTCGTCGAGAAATGCGAACCACTGTGGCACTGCACCACGATGTATTGTCAGAATGCTGTTGGGTGACAATGTCTTCGCAAGACGAGATAGCGCGTCGCGCATCGCACAGACAATTTCCAGTCGCCCTGCATCAACAGCTGATACCTCGCTGGCGTCCTTTCCTGTCAACCTGCCGCCCACCAATCGCCAACGCTCAAAGTCAAGGTTCCGCGCCCCCAGTTGCACAGGAAGAACGGGTGCATCCCTATGTATATCAATTACCACCTCTGGCGTCGCCGTCGCCATCTGGTAATTCTTACGAGGTCTCATGCTTCACCTCCAATAAGGAGACCGTCGATTTCAATCTGGTACTCGTTCAGGTCAGTCTCCCCGAACAGATCAAGACAGTGGACATAGCGGGTCGTGGTACTGATCGAGCTATGGCCAAGACGATCACGTACCCACGCCAGTGCGTGGCCGAGATTTACGCGCTGGCTTTCGGCGAACAGTTCGCATGTCGCAAACGTATGCCTCAGCATGTGAGGCGTCACCCTGAAATCAAGCACGGGCGACGACAATGTCGGCGGCGCCCATAGCTTCCGGTACGCGTTGTTCAGCCCCTTCTCACTCCACCGGGTACCACCCTGATTGAGAAACAGAACGGGCGAGAACTGCCCGGTGATGTTGAAAAATGCTCTTGAACGAGATGCCCCCTCGCCGAAATTAAGGTAGTCGAACAGGTCCTTCATAAGGTGCCATGAGACATAAACACGGCGAGCGTTGCCGTTCTTGAGTTCCATGTCCGCAGGATCAAGATTTATCGGAATTCGCCGGTTCCGTGCGGCTGGCGACGGATCAAAAACATACTTCTTTGGAAATGTCCTGCATTCCGCATTTCGCAGACCGGTTTGCAACATCAGCTTCGTCATCAGTTGAAGTGTTCCTGTCGTACATGCTTTTAACAGGGCACGGCACTGGTTGACCGTAAGCAGCGGAATGAGCTTCTTTCGCACTGTGGGGCGAACATTGTCTCTCTCTACGACACGCCCGGCGCGGGCGTGGCGATACATGTCAGGATGAACTTGCGGGGCAAATACATAACCTCTCGTTTCCCACGGAATGAAATCGATTCGCCCGCGACGTGCCGCCCATTTATAGAACGCCATGATGTGCGTCAGGCGCTTGCGGACAGTACTCGCCTGGATCTGTTGCCTGCCTGTCCGCGGATCAGATAGATCAAGCGACCAGTTCCGGTAAATTGCGAGCGTGGTGATCTCTTCGCCCTGCCGTCCCTTCTGCGGCCTCGAATCCCACGCCAGTTGATTCACCCGAAGCCACGAAAAGAAATCGTAGAGCGATTCGGCGTGACTCTTCCACGTCGCTGGACTGCCCGTGCTGGCGTTCTCTAACGCAATCCAGAGAAGGTAGTCGTTGACCTCCAGGACGAATTCCATGTCGTCCTCACAGAGGAATGGAATTCCCGGACACGCGTACCCCTTGTAGGCAAACTCATCGCTGGTATAGAAGATTCTCATCAGGTCTTGTTCCCGTGACGTATGTGAAATGCGTCAATATCGACGCATTTCACAAGTAACACCGTTACGGTCGTGAAGTCATGAACCTCAACTCCGCGGACGGCATGGCAAACATCTTCATGTTCATGTCGGCCCTTCGGATGCCGCCTCGCGACGGCGCCGTCTACGCTCGCGAACTCCGGGACGGGGCCGCGTAAGGCCATGTAACACCCTCCCGGTTTACGGTTGCTGTGGAATATCGGGAACGCTGAAATGACGCATACGCGGGCACCGGATGCTGCGAGGGATGAGAGTCGTTTGCGCGTGAAGTCGGAGCTGCCGTCGCCGATATTTTCTCGATAGTCGACTTGCACCACCACGTCGACGCCACGAGCTGCTTTCTCGGAGAGTGCTCGCACAATGCCGGCGTCCTTCATTTCGTAGGCCATGACGTGCAGCGAGCGGTGCGCACTGTCGATAACTCTCATGACAAGGGGATAGGCGCTGCCTTCTGGCGAAAAACCGATTTCAGGCCGCGAATCGCCGGCCGGCACCGGCTGGGCGTACCGACCGGAAACGCCCGGCGGATGTCCACCGATCAATGCCTGAGCCTGCACCGGGCCGGCAAAGGAAGTCGCACACGCGAACGTGGCGACGACGAAACGGACGAGCTTTTTCATGCAATGGACTCCTGTGCCCAAAACTGGTTAGCGCGGGTAGGCCGACACGACTGCGTACCGGCGCAAGGGGACGTAGACGGGCACCGGCACCGCGGACTGCGCGACGGGCTCCTGATAGGCGTATATGGGCTGCGTATAGGGCTGGTCGACCGAATCGCAGCCGTAGGGTAAGGGGCACGGCGAGGCGGCCAGAGGCGCGATATAGACGGGAAACGCAACGACATACACGGGCGCATATTGGTAAACGGCTCGATGCGCACTTTCCTTGATGGGAACGTGCGCCTGCGCTACGCCGGCCGCAACGATGGCGAACGCGAACAGAAAACGGGGCATGTGGGCGCGCACGTTACAGCTCGGCCGTCAGGTGGATCGTGATGACCGGCTCCCCGTCGTCTCCCGAAGACACGATTGCCGTCAGTAGGATAGGGATGTCACGACCGTCGCGGCGCACGTCGACCGCAAATCCTGCGCGGTCGGTCGGCCGGCTCTTCCTGCGAATCGCACCGAAGGCAGCAAAGAGAACGGACCACAAACGTTCCTCGGCTGGAAGGTCGGCCGACCCTTGATCGACACACGCGAGCCACGCTCCCGAAGTAAGCGCAACCGGCACGCGAAACATCGCTCGTCGCGCCGTAGCGGACACGTCGATCAGTGTTCCGACAGACAGTGCGTGCGCACGTTGAGGTGTGGCGAGCATGTGCGCGTGCGCAGTGGCACCCTGCGATGCGGCATGAATGGTCATGTCGTTATGGTGTTTCAATTCTCTGCTCCCGTTGTGATGTTGTACGTTGATATTAATACAGGTAATTCTATGTGTCTATATTTAGTTGATAGACACGAAGAATACGACGTGCCAACGACAATGCGGGGTGAGCCTGAAACAAGAAGGCGCACGCCAGTTTCCCGACGTGCGCCTTTACCAACTGCTCGTAACTTGTTTTGTCTACATCGACATGCCGCGCTTGGTCTTCGCTTGATCGTCCGGCCCCTTCGCCTTCTGCGCGTTATTGTTGTTCTTCATGGCGTTGACTGCGACCATCGGAGCGAGACCTGCCGACCGCGCAAGAACCTCACGGGTCTCGTGAACGCGAGCCTCGACAGAGGTACGAACGGAACCGACTGCCGCGCGATTGCCGCGCTCGCGTTCCTGCGCCCGCTCCTGCTCGTCGGTTTCCTTGCCGCCCTTCCCTGCGTCCCGTTTTTGTGCGAGTGCATCGTACTTCTCGTGCGCAGCGACTTTGGTCTTCAGCGCGTCATCGGCGAGCTTGCCGAAGAGGTCGGGATGGACGGACTTCATCTCAAACGCATACTCGATGTTGCGATCCATCTTGCCTTGTATCTCTTGGAGCTTCGCGCCGGCCAGCAAGCCTTTCATGTCGCCGGCTTCCGAAGCAACAAACTTCTCGATGCCCTGCGGATCGTGAGTGAAAAGCTCGATCAAATCAGCGCGCACCTCGTTTCGCGTCGTGTCTGCTACCTGCGGCTCGGCTTGCCGTTGTTGCTGCTCTTGCGCCTGCTGTTGCCTCTGCTGTTGCGGCTGCTGTTCTTGCTGGGCCTGCGACGGCGATGCACCGTTATCGGCCGCAGCTTGGCGAGTGTTTGTCGACTCGGCGCGACGCTCCGCATTCCGTGGCCGCAGTTCGTCGTGAAGGGTTCGCTCGAATGCGGCGTTCATGAGGTAGTCGTATTCACGCTCCGCTTCATCCCTCGGATCGCTCATCGCGGCTGCACCGTGCTCTGCCTCTGCCTGTTTGTGCGGCGGCTGCTCGGCGGCCGTATTGATGCCGTCAATGCTGAGTGGATCGAAGTGTGGGCCAGCTCCCGAGTACGTGACCGCAATCGCCTTCCCGATTTCGGGAATCTGCTCTGCGGCCATTTCGGTCAGTTCGTGCTTGATGACCTCTTTGCCGACGAGCTGGAACAGATGCTTCGCGTCCTGATGCAAAACGTGGCCGTGGTATTCGTGACCGATGTCCCGTGCCGCTTCGATGGCTTCAGCAAGGTTATAGCGGCCTTCCGGCAGACCGTTGGATGGGCCGCTTTCGATAGCCTTCAGGTAGCCTTCTCCGTCAGGCACATCGACGCGCCGGGCCCCCTGTGAAACCGTAATAAATTGGGCTTCCATTTTGTTTCCCGTTGATTCCGATTAGTGCAACATCGGATGGTCTATGGTGTCCCGAATGTCGAAGTTGCCGGACTCGTCGTGAGAGGCCGATTCGACATCCGGCTCTTCCTGCTCAACCGGAAGAGACGCTACTAGAGTTGCGGTGTCCTTCATGTTTAGTCAAGGAGCGAAAGGCGGTACATCGGGTCGTAGTAAATCGCCGGAATGTAACGCCCCACTTTCGGGTTAAACGTGACTTGCACGACTACGTTAACAGTTTGTCGCAGCAACATCAAAATATCTTGCAGTTCGAGACCTTGGCCCGCGTCCGACTGCTTGATGAGTAGCGCGAGCCGGAAAAAAGCGTCCTTCGGCGAGTTAGCGTGAGTCGTGGTTAGGCCGCCTGGGTGGCCTGACGAGAGGACACCAGACAGGTAATACATGGCCTCGTCGCCTCGCAGCTCGGCCATCAGGACGCGGTTCGGCGTCTTCCGCATCACCGAGTGAAGCACGTCCTTTGCATTAACGCCTTCGCCGTCGTCAGTCTTCTTGTAGAACAGGCTGTTGCGGTTCCGGTGATTCGGCAAAGGCATTTCGGGAGTGTCTTCGGCCGTGATAATTCGTTCGTCGTGGTCAATAAATTCGCACAGCGAGCGAAGATAGGAAGTCTTACCGCTGCCGGTCGCGCCCGAAGCCACGATGTTCTGGTGATGCTCAACCGCTTTTTCCATGAACTCGGAAAAACGGCCCGTGGTGATGAGCGTCCACAGCTCCTTCTCTTCGTCGGTCAGGTGCTCGAACAACTCGTCCCGACGCTCCTTTGGCACGCTGCTCGAAAACTCGTGTCGAGTCTTCTCGTAGTAGCCGGCCTTTACCAGTGACTCATGCTGGAACGTGTGGACAGAATGTTTCCGCACGTTGAGATAGCGGGTATTCTCCGGGCACGTCGGCGGATGCGTCATTTCGATCCGCTCGCCGGTTACTGGCATGAAGGCTGACAACGACGTGTGGTGTCGATCAAACGTCTTGCGGGAAAAGTTGGCAAGGTTCCGACCGATTGAGTCAAGAACCTCAAGGGTCAGTTCGGGAACCTTGTCGACAACCCACTTGCCCTTCTTCCATGACCATATCTCGCCCACTTCGTTGACGACGATTTCCTGCGTGTCTTCGTCATCGAGGAACGGATAAAGCAGTTTCATGCGGAACTCAAGAGCTTCCAGAGCCTCCGGGTTCATGCCTTCGGCTTCGGCCTGCCGGTACTTCTGTTCGCGTATCGTTAGTGGCCGTTGCGGCTTCTCAGCCTCTGCGTCGATCTGCTCGGCGTCCGCCTGTTCGTCAAGTGTGGTGCTCATGGATTGTCCGTGTTGCGCGCGGTAACGGGTGCAAGGTGATAGACCGTCGAAAAATCAAGATCGCGGCCAACGGTGATCGTGATTTCGTCCCCCTGATTTTTGCTGAACGTCGGCTGAATGTCGCGGCCCTGCGTGAGCATTTCGTTCGTCGCACTGTTGGCGGTAGACATGGTGTTTTGCGGAAGCACGATATTCGTGTTGCCGTTGCCGCTCGATTTGCCAGCAAGTGATACGCCAACCTGTTCGATGTCTTCAAAGGTCGAATACAGGAATGCTCCGCAATAGCGTTCGCAGTAGTGGTTGTTGATGGAACCAGTCATGCCGCCTGCGCCGAGAGTGTCGGTAGCGGGCGAGTCGAGTTCGATGGTTGTGTTATCGGGCATGACGAGTCGGCCCCAAAGCGCGGCTTGACGCTTCTTTCCGCGCTCCGGTCCTTTGGTCACTTCGCCATCTACAGTGCTGCCGGCGTCGATCAGGATCACGTTACCGTCCATGCTGTACACGGGCCGCGAAACCACGCAGGACGGAAACGACGGTTGATCCGAGTTCATCGCAGTATCGAGCGTGCAACGGATCGGCGTTCCCTTCTTGACGGTGAGACTCGGATTGGGGATATACGCGGCTCGCGTCTTCGGTGTGACAGTTGGAATCAGCGAAGCGGCGAAGTCCTTGGTCGCCTTGTTGGCGTCGACACCCACGGGCGACGGAGCGCCCGGAGCACCCTGCGCGGCCCTGACGGGAGTCCCCGAAGCAGGGGGCGAGCTGGGCATATCACCCAACTTGCCGGACAGCTTGCGCGCCTCGATCTGTTGTTCCTGCTGGGCACGTTGCTGTGCCAACGCCTGCTGCTGTTGCTGCTGCTGGAGAGCTGCCGCGTCTTGCGCGTTACCTTGGCCGTTACCCTGCCCGTTGCCGGTGATGAGACCGGGCGTGTTGCTCGGGCCGTTCGGGTTCCAGCCTGCCCCATATGGCTGTTGCCCGTTGCTCGGCGTGGTGCCGTCGTCGGTCTGCCCGTAAACGTTGTCGGGCACACTCAATTGAGGCGCAGAGATTCCCGCCGGACGCCCGCCGTTCGCCGCCTGCTGAGTTGTTGCGGCCGTAGTCGCGACCGGGGCCTGGTGCGTCGGAACCCACCAGAAGCGGTAGCCGAGTGAACCGAATACGATGAGCAGGCCGCCAATAGCAGCGCCGTAAGCAATCAGTTTTTCGCCGGGGGTTGTCGTCGGCCGCACTCGTTCATTCAGACCTTGGCGGTCGTCCTTGGCGACACCGCGAGATTGTTTGCGCAGCTTCATTGTTGTGCACCTCCAGGCGTGTTCAGGACGCGCTTCACGTCTGGCGAGACAGTTTCGGTATTGAGGTCGGGGCCGGTTGGGTTGTAGTGCCCGTCGATCAGACAGCCAACAAGGCGGCCACGGCGCAAAACCAGTTTGCGTGCCACGTCGTGAATCACCATCATGTCGTGATCCATGTGCGCTCCGACTCGAACCTCCGTTCCATCTGGTGTTTTCTCATATACGGTTGGGAGCGCCGTGCCGATAGGAAGCACGATGAAAGTCTGCTTGCCGTTGTTGTACGCGGCGGTCGGTAGCAATTCATCGTCTCCGATGTAACCGTAGTCGGCGTCAAGACGGCCTTCCATCTTGGCCTGGTCAAATGCCGAAACGATTTCGTGCTTCGTCTTGGCCGCTTTCACCGCAGGGTCTTCGGCGGCGATCTTCGCGACTTCTGCCGGCGGATAGTCGATATTGAGCTGCCACGTCGTAGGCAGGTAGGTCTTCGGTCGCCCGGCCGTCTTCTTGTAGCGACTCGTCGGCTGTGCATCATCATCGCGGCTGGGCGTAACGAAGCTGTTGGTTTTCAGCGCAACAGAAAACCAGTAACTGCGCCGGTTCGTGATGACGCGCAGATTCGTGTCTGCCTCTTGCGCCTTCGGCACGAAGTCGAGTTCGTTACCCGAAAACACAACGGCCCACGCATCGGCATCGCCCATCCCGTAGTTCTGCACGACTTCGCCCTTGCCGAAGCGGATGACGGTCATGCGGCCTACTTCCGACTGGATGGCTACGATGTCATCAGTTAGGGGGGCATGCTGCAAATGAGCGTCTTCCGGCGAAGAATCCGGAATGGTGAGTGCATGCGCGCCCGAGCACACGGCCCACACCGCGAGCGCGATGAACCGTAGGGAACGTCGCATCATCGTGCGCCTCCCCCATTGGCCGGATTCCCGCCAGGCATAATCTGCCGCAGGCGGTTCATCACCGTAGCCTGATAGCCCTGACCCGACTGCGGTTGGGCTTGCGCATACGACCCCGCACCCTGTACCGGCATCGTTCCGGTCTGCACGGGCGGGTAGGCGGAAGTCGGCGCTGCGCCGCTTTCCGAATACGGTTGAATCGGACCATCGTCGTCGCGATGGTAGTTCGTTGCCATGAAACCGACCGGATTCAGCATGCGGTCATCGACGTTGTTGGGCAGGTTTTCCTTCGTGTACTTGAAGGAGACCGTCGATACCATTCGCTGTTGCGTCGGCGGTGTCATGCCGACTTTCTTGACGTAGGTGTATCGCACCTGCGCAACATGAATGTCCGGCTCGCTGCTCGGGATGAACGAGAAGGAATAGTCCTTCAGCGTCCACGCGTCGGACGCCCGCATAAAGGAGAGTGGAGACCCCTTCGGATTAAGGTCAGGACGATAGTATTGATCCCACGACGCGCGCAAATCCTGCGAGTCCATGAGCCATACCGTCTTGTAATTCTGATCCGCTTCGCCGCGCGTGAACCCCTCGTGCGCCTTGACATAGCGGGCAAGGTCCGACTCGGCACGGATTTGCCAATCGGGATCGTCGTCATGGAGGACTGCATCGTTCTGCATGTAGTACGTGCGGGTCAGTTTGTCGAAGACCATGACGGCCACTTGCAGATGCTGGAAGTGCATCAGCGGGGCGACAGAGATTGTTGTCGCCACCGCAACGACGGTCGCACTGATGGCCCACAGCTTCAATAGCTTCAGCCGCTTTTCAGCTTTTTCGGCGTTATGCGAATCCCAATCTGCCGCCTCGGCGGTCAGGGTCTTGGCGCTCTTCAACGTTTTCATGCCGTGGTGCCCTCGCAGGAAAGTGCTGCGGCCGACACGGGAAGGTGATTGACTGCGCGAGGGGTGCCCTTGCATTCAGGCGGCGGCGGCTCGGTCGTGCCGCATGCCGACAGTGCCGCAGCCATGCAGCACACGAGAAGAACGCTTACGACGAATTTCATATCTCTGCTCCGTTTTTTATAAACTACAACTGCTGTGCAATTACTTGCCGCCCTTGAACGCAGCGGCCGTCCGGGCGGCCTGCATAACCATGTAGAAGCCGGACCCGACGCTGCCCCCCTGTCCGCCCGTCATGCTCGCGGCGATGGTAGGCAACTGGATTTCGATGAAGAACATCGGCAGGCAGATAAATGCGAGCTGCAAAGAAATCGAGAAAATATTGAGATACGACGTTGCCACCGCGATCTGTGCCTGCGGATTGACTTGCTTCTCAAGCAGTGAAGCGAGCTTGGAGGCAAACGAAGAATCGGACGGAACGGTCGGACCAAGAGCTGTGACGGCGCTTTCCAGGCTGCTCATGTAATGAGTGCATATCTGGATGAAAAGCAGGATGAACATTGCAGACAGGACCGTGAGAAACACGTAGTAGAGCGCCGTGTTGAGCCAGCTCCAAGCCCAATGCTGGGTCTGCTTCCAGATCATCCAGATAATGAAAAACGGGCCGACAGACAGAACGAGCGAGAGTCCGATTTGCGCATAGAGCACGTTGAACGCCGCGCCGATAAGAAGCAACGCGCATGCGATGCTGACGATCACCAGCGCAGCGAAAAGGATGATGCCGCCGCCGAAATTCAGATTGGAGAAACTGCTAACGACAGCGGACGCGATGCCGTCGAGCATCTGGTTAAGCTGCGTTTCCAGCATATCGAGCACCTGGGCAGGCGTGCCGCTACTACCAATCGCGTTTGCAAGGTCGTTGGGGAGCTGGAAAAGCGGCCCCGAAACCCACGTCGAATAGTTCGCCCCGGCTGCCGACAGAATCAGCAGAATTGCCGCGCCCTTCATCATCCACTCGTTGGCCGGTGACGCGACACGCCCCGTCATCACCATGAACGACCAGACGAGAATTGAAACGCCAAACATCGCCCATCCGAGCGGGATGACGTAATTGGACATACCGGTCGATGCTGACGTGAACGTCGCCTGCAACGCGGCGTTGACGTTTGCAAAGAGGTCGGTGAAGGTGCCCGTCGAGTCCATGACTATTCCTTTTTTCGTTTGCTTCGGTGTCGCGGTTCAGCCCCGCCGCGAAAACCAGTTTTGCGCCAATGACGCGATCAGAAGCGAATCCCCTGCCCGGTCAACATCATCTGCTGCGTCGACTGCACGGCGTTCTGGTGATCCATCTTTTCCTGTGCCTGCTGCATCATTTCGATGCCCTTGAGCTTGATGGCCTCGTTCTGCTGTTTGACCTGTTCGAGCGAAATGCGCGCCTGCAAGTCCTGCAACGATTTCGGGTCGGGCGAGGTCTGAATTGCGGAGAGGAACTGTTGCAGGTTCGCGATGTTTTGCGCCGACTGGTCATAGCCCTGCTGGCCGACGTAAGACGAGAACGATGCCTGCTGCCACTTGTTGACGCACGAGTAGTACGACGGGCTATTCGGCCCCCACTGGTTCTGGCAGTCGATCTTTGCATTCTGATGCGCGAGCTGCTGTAGGTTTCCGCTGATGCCCGCGAGGGAACCGGTCACGTTGCCGCTGCGCAGCGAATTGATTGTCGACGCAAGGTCCGGCGGAAGCATCTGAGACAAAAGGGGATTGCTCAACAGGCTCGAAATGTTCCGCAAGCCGTTGAGCGCATTGAACGTCTGCTGAAGCTGCTGATACTGCTGCTGCAACTGAGCCAACTGCTGCCCAGCCGAAACAACCTGCTGAAGCAGGGCGATGTTCGCGGCGTTGTCGTAAACCGGCACGCCCTGGGCGTTGGCGAGCGAAAAAGAGAACGCGGCAAAAGTGGAAACAACCAGTTTTCGGATCATCATGGTTAAACCCTCTGACGGAAGAATTGCGGAAGCCAGATTTCAGGCTTGTTCCCGTGGGCTTCGATAAGCTCACGAACCAGCGGAACGTTGTCGATACTGGCCGAAAGAACGGCGATCATGTCGTCCATGCCGCCAAGGTCGTTGCGAACAACTACCGAGTCGTTACCCTGCTTGAAGAGGAACTTGCCGGGCTCGTCCAGCATGCCTTCACGCACGAGCGAATATTCCCGATCAGTCAGGCCGAGCCCTTCGACGTAATCCTCGCGCTTGGCGCGGTCGTTCGGAAGAATGATCTGCGTGGGGAATTGCTGAAGCAGCGTGCCACGGATCGGCGACGTACTGAGGTCAGTCGGGTCTTGGGTATCGAGACCGATGATCCCCTGCAACTTACGGACGGTCTTGGCCTTGTCGCCGATGAACTCCTGCATGAATGGGTCTTTGAGCGCTTTCCATGCTTCCGCGATATCGAGCACGAACGGATTTCCGTCAACCGACAGGTCGATCTTATGGTTGATAAGCAACTGGATCGGCGTGCGCGCGAAGTCGTTGTTCAGAAACTTCGTCATGTCGAAACCGAAGTCGTTAGCGCGCGTAAGGTCGAAGAGGTCTCGCGAATTGTCGAGCACCCACGAGTATTGGCCGCCTTCAACCCAGCGCACAAGCGCAGCCTTGAGACTGACGATGCGCGCACCACCCGGCCCTTGTACGGCACTGCTGCTGCCGGGCAAGGTGTCCATCATCCGCGCAGGGCGACGCAGATGCTCAGGGAGCTTATATACGTCCTGAATGACATCGGAGAGGATCTTGTCGTCGTCGCCAGTCCGCAGATACGCGGGGTCTTTGCAAGCGCACCACATGAAAAGTTCATGGATGAACTGGCAATTCACCTCATTGTTTTGTAGCGCATAGGGATTGAGGCCGGTGGGCTTTCCGTCTTCCAAACGGAAGTAGACGCCCCCGAGCGCATTGACGAGAATTTCTTCGCCATAGTCCTTATCCCATGCAAACGTCTTGAAAGGCTTCATGCCTTTTCCGGGACGAACCTTGCGCATGAGCGTGCGAAGCATCAGCTTGGTCAACGTCTTGCCTGAACCGCTGGGACCAATCACCTGATAGTTGCCCAACTCTTTCTTGTGCGCTTTGCGCTTGGGCGTGATGATGCCCTCTTGCTCTGCCTGCTCGTCCTCTTCGTCTTCCTCGTTTTCTTCGGGGGTGTATTCCAGCCTGACTTCCTGATTCCGCAGCCGGCGACGGGAGACGTGGTAGTTCATGAAGATCGGGCCGTTACTCGTGCTCTCCATGAGGGCAATCGGACTCCCCCACTGGCTGCCTTCAGCGTTGCCGGTGAAAAAGTTGTGCAACGGGAAAAAGGCCGCGAAATTGTCGGTGCTAACGGGCATTGCATCCAGCCGGCCCGTCAGAAAGTTGCCCGGCAACATGCCAAAGTATTGCGTGATGAGCTTGCCGCGCTTCTTGCGGATCAGCGTGAGATTCTTTTCCTCGAACACGGCGATAACTTCGTTGATGCCTTCGTTGACTTCTTCGATGGAGTCGCCGTAGATGGTGAGGATGAATTCGTGCTCACACATGCCGAACTTACCGGCTTGCAGGCGCTCCCGCGCGTCCTTAAGCTCTTTCAACTGAAGCGAGTTAGCGTCGGTACTCGAAAACTGAGAAATCTGTGTTTGAAGGAACTTGTCGGCCTTGTTGAGCGGCAGAAAGGTCAGCGACTGGCTCAAGACAAATTCATACGGCAAACGCAGCAGGCCGTGAAAGATATTGACCTTGGCATTCTCCGCGCCGTAGGGTGCCTTCAGACCAACTACGCCGGCATAGCGCGATGAAACCGGCCCCTCGATTTCGATAATTTCCCGGCCAAAATGCAGTTCGTTGCGCTGAATGGCAAAACGAACGGAATAGCTGTCGAGCGGGACAGGGCCAACGTCCGCATTGAGCAGGCGGCCGTAGAACGCCTGAAGATGCGAAATAGCGGGCTTCTCGCCGTCGAATTCCTCAACGCCGAGAACGGACGGGTTGTAGCGCCGCAGGCTGCGGACGAGCTGGTTGGTAATGCGGTCGATTTCGTCTCGGGCCGCAGCAAGCACGTCGCTCCCGCCCTGCTTGTCAAGCGCAGCACCAATGCGCTCCGCGCGTCCAGGCGCGGGCCTATAGACGGGAGACAGAAACAGCTCGTTCTGGAAAAACGTCTTCTTTCCGACACGTTCGGCAATCTGATCGCCGAACAGTTGGGAAAAGTAGTTGTCGTACTTGATGCCGGAAAGGTCGTAGCGCAATTTGCTACGGACCACATGCGACCAGAGCGCAACGCGGTTGTTATTCGCCCCAAGCGTGTTGATCGCAGCGAACCACGAGCGAGTGAACCCGTTGAGTTCTTCATCGCTCATGGTCTCGAACGGAACGCCATCGCAACGGATGGTACGAGTCAAGTCCCGCTCGACTGTCGTGCAAGTCGTGGGAGTGATCTGCTTACTGTACGGAATGTACTTGGTAGCAGGTTCCTCTTTCGCAATCAGTTCATCGTAGACCGTCATAGTTCCTCTGACGTGCATTGGGCGGCGATGCCGTGAAGGTGATAACCCCTTTGCCGTGAAGCCCCTTGTTCTTGACGAAGAAGAAGTAGTGGTAGATGTCGGCTTTCACCGTGGTCATCCAGTGGTAGTCCTCGGCTGTCCGCGTCACGAAATAGAAGTGAATTGGAATCAGCATGGCAACCCAATAACCAATCAGGCGAAACAGCACGAGACCGACCATTGCCTCCATGATGAAAAGCGACAGGGGTACGTAGAGCATCAGGGCCGGACGTTGCCCGGCCCGGATGACGACGCTGGAAGTCAGCTCGTCTTTTTCCATACGACTAGACGCCGCTGATGCTGCTGCCAGAGCCGGAGGTAGCCGCCTTGATGGCCTGGATGATGCCAACAACGCCGAACGCGCCAGCGGTTCCCATAATCGCGTGAATGGTCGTCTTCTTCGGGTCTTGTGCCCCGAGGAAATTGCCGGCCTTCCAGTTGATTAGGGAAACGAGTGTGGCAACGCCGCCAGCCGCGCCGACCACGCCGTAGAGAGTATTGAAGAGGGATTCCGTGGCACCGCGCAGCGACGCTTGAGCGGCGGCAGGATCGGCCAGTACCAGAAGACCGTAGCCGGCAATGCAGCCGGTCATGTAGAGGCGGGAGAAGGAGACGTTCTTGCGGGCTTCGACGGTGAAGGTCTTAGCCTTGATTGCGATAGCGGACGCTGCGGCCTTAACCGTCCCCCGGATTTTCTCGTGGTTCATGAGCAACCTTTTTCTGAAGTGAGGATGTAAGTTCAAACTTCACTCCGAGCTGCTGTTCGAGCATGGCGACAGCCTTATCAAGACTCGCCCAGGTGCGCGGAGTGTCGCGGTGGTGAAACTTCGTGAGTTTGTGTTCTTGCGATGCGGCCCCTCCCAAAAAAATCGAGACTTCCCATTGCTCGGTCTCGTTTCTCGTGAACGTGACCTGGGTGATTGATCCGGCAAGCGCGGAAATGTCTTGGAGTCGCATGTCGTACCTGTGTGGGTAAGGTTTGGGGGAGCAAAGCCCTCCATTAGACCACACACAAAAGCCCTCCCCTAGAGCCTAAACGTTAGGACATAGTACACTAAACAACGTCATATAGTGAACCAAAGATGCAAAAATAGTGGCGCGTAGTCTGCACTACTCGCCACCCGGTTATTGCTGCACGACCCTCACGGGTACAGGTCCGTCGTCATCCTCGCCCGCATTGGTACTGCGGGTTTGAACGCGAAGCTCTGCGCTGACCGCCATGACTGGCGTCGGCCCTGCCGTGCTGGCAACGACCTGTGTTGGTGGGGGTGTTGTCGTGGAAGCTGACTTGCCCGCGAACATCGAGCGGGTTGCCGTTGCGAACATTGACGGCTTGGCCGCCGCAAACATATCGGCACGCGCTTGCGGAGCGGGTTCGCCGCCGCCATTCGCAGGCACCGAAACTGGTTGCAGCACCGCTTCCGGGGAGCCCTGAGCGACAGAATCGACCGTAACGGGAGTTACCGTTACCGTACCGACAGGCACGACCGGAATCGGGACAGGGCCAGAAACCGGCATGTTCGATACTCGACGCAGGATGCTGCTCGCGTAGCCGTTGCTAATGGAGTTACCAACGTCGCCGGAATTGAAGCCGCGTAAAGCGGCAAAAACTGCGTCTTGACCCCGATAACCTTTATTGACGGCTTGCGAGTAGAACCCCTTCAGAATGCTTCCGCCGGCCATCAGGTTCGAGCACGGATCGAACGCCTGTTGCCACGTCATTCCGTAGCGCCTAACGTTCGATATATGAATCTGAGACAGCCCCACAGAAAACCCTTTACCTTCACGCATCAAGTTAACGGCAGTCTGGACAGCTTCTTGATAGCTACGCGGCTGTAGATACAGCACCTCTTTGCCATCTAGCCCGATTGCATAGGGGTTGAAATTCGACTCCTGCCGCACCAGTGACGCGGATAGGCGTCGATCTACACCGGGCATGCACGTCTCAATGGCGGCTACCACTGCTGTTGTAGTAGGGGGAGTAGTTGGGATTGGCATTGGAATTGATGATCGACGCGGCGAGGGCTTGGCCGGTCGAACCGTTGAGGTTGAAAAAGAAGGTGTTTTTGTAGGCCGGCATTGTTGAGGTCGCCGCTACATTGACGTTCATCGCGTAGCTCGTCACGCCGGTCGGCGGGATGATGTACTCGAAATATGTGGTTTGCGCATAGCCGTTGTCGTCGTAGTACGTGTAGGTGTAGCAGGCCGCGCCTGCGACGCTTGGCGTATATGCGCGCGCGCCCGTGGTCGCGCACGTCTGAACGGGACGCAGGCATACGCCGGTATAGACAGAGCCGTAACCACTGTTGGCCTGCTCGGGCGTGAAACCGGAGGGACAGTCGACGTGGGGCTGCGCAGAATAGGAAGCCGATGATCCTGGCGAGCCGGCGAAATTGCATGTCGGCCACGGCTTGCCCTTCTCGATAAAGCTATGCTCAAGCCAGTTGATGACCGGCACGCACTTTGAGTCAGTCGGTTTAAGCACGCAGAGCACAAGCGCGCATGGATAGTCCGACTGCTGGATATCGCCGTTTGCTGGCAACGATAAGGGCGATGTCGTGCCTTGCGCCTGCGCTGCCCCTGAAAACAGGGCCAAATAAACCATCGCAGTTACAAACAGTTTCACTAAACGACGCATTCTAGTTTCCTAAATATATGTAAAAAGTGAGGCACACCCCTATTTACCCCAAGTACGGGCGAACCTCAAGCCCAATCTGAAACTTTTTGTAACAGATCGGTCGACGGTTAGAGCTTTGGGCCGCGTCGCGAGGAACGCTGGTGAGACTGCCGCGCCTGGTGCGTTGGCCGCGCGCGAGGTTTGGTGGCATCGGCATGCAACGTCTTCTTCACCGCCCCCCTGCTCTGCTGCTGCAACGTGCGGGATGCGGACAAGGCGTCGAAAATGACCTTCTCTCGCCGCTCGTCACGAAGTTCGAGCGCAGCATACTTTTTTGGCTCGCGGGCCATGACGCGGGCGAGGCCGCCGGCATCGTCGGTGTAAATTTTCAGGGCATGTTGCGCGCGTGAGATTGCGACATACCACACGGCACGGTTACTGGTGAGGCTGCGTGTATCGGCCTCGATCAGTACACCGTGCCGTGTCAACCCCTGCGCGCTGTGAACGGTCTGCGCATACCCGTGCTGCGCGTGAATCGCCGATGCACGGGAGAGCTTCGCACCGTTCTCAAGCACGACGGAATCCTTGTCAACCGAAAGAACGCGATGTCGCTCGCCGTTAAACACGCCCTGGCGATTGTCGTTGCGTGTGATACGAAGCCAATCACCCTTGACGATGGGAATGTCCGTGAGGGTGTAAGTGGATACGCCGCTAAGATGTGTGGCATCGAGCGAGCGCACGTTGCCGGCCGCATCAGAAACGGTCAGCGTATTGCCGCGCGCATCTGCTGACCTGACGGTGTAGTGGACACCTCGGTCAAGACCATGTTCGCCGGGCCGTTCGGCAATCAACACGACGCCTTGCTGATAACTTGACGCCTGTTTGTGCTCTGCCCTGCTCATATCGTAGGACTCAAGCGCGCGAACCAATTCACCTTCCGGTAGCTTCAGCTTGTCTCTTACCAGTTCGTTGATTTTTCTGCGAGTCTCGTTTGTGCCGACAACAATCAGAGTGCCGTCGCGCTGCTCTTCAGGCATCTTCACGTAGTCATCGGCGAGCCGCCCATGCCGGGCTTTTTCTTTCTTCAGTTGCACGGTGTTTTTCTCCAGGAGCTTCACCGAGCCGCCGATATTGTTGTTGGCCGCCTTTTCTACTGCGGCCTTCAAGGTAGCATCCTTCTGACGTTGAATCTCGGTGACGTGGGCTAGAGCCATGCCGCCGTCCTGTAGCTGCTCGAATGGCTTGCCAGCTTCGACGGCCTGCGTCTGCTTACGGTCGCCGATCATGACCAGCCGCGCCCCACTCTGTTCGACGCGAGCCATAAGGTCTTTCATCTGGTGGGCGGAAACAACACTGGCCTCATCGAGAAAGATGATGGTTTTCGGCCCAAGAAGTTCAGGATCAGGTTCGCGCACGAGGAATGAGGCCAAAGTCTGCGATTCCATACCCAACTCTTGCAATGCCTTGTTCTGAGAACCATAAGGCGCAAGACCCACTACTTTGTAGCCTAACGTCTCGGCCTGTTGCGCGGCCTCCATCTTGATTTCCTGAACGACGGTACTCATCAAATGACTCTTGCCGACGCCGGCATAACCTTGTATGCCGATGAAACGGTTGGGCGACGTGAGAACCAGTTGGGCCGCCTCTTTCTGCCCCGGATTCAGTCCGGTCGACGCAAGCATTGCTTCTGCCTGTTCAGCGGTGCGAAGCGGTTCAACCGTGCCGCGTCCGGTTCGCTCCATCCAGAGAATTTCGGATTCCGTTTGCCTCATTTCACGCGTGGTAAAACGTTGCTCGGTCTCGACAAGCCGGCCGTTTCGGATTGATTCCTCGACGGTCCTCTGTGCTCGCTCGGGGGAGTAGCCTTCAACGTTTACCAGAAGGGACACCCACGATTCTTTCGTGAGCTTGTGGATGTCGTTGTCATGCCGGAATTTGTCGAAATGCGGGTCAATCGTCTGTTGATGTACGTCACGCGAAAAAGACTTTGCGCTCTGAAACAGCGGCAGTTCGGCAACGAGACGGCCGTCTTCAACCGCATTCGCCAGCTCGTCGTTGACTTCCTCTGTCGCGCCAAGCGAACGCATATATGCGCGCTCAAGTATCTCGCTCTTCGTGAAAATGCCTTGCCGCTCGGACAAGTGCTCAATCGCAAAATCGACAGCGTTACGCGCGACCTCTTGCGGGGTCATTGGCGACTCGGCATTTTCGGGCGTAGGGGGCTCGTTGGCGGCATCGCCCTTCCCTTTCCCACGTACCGCATCAAAAATGCGCTGCCCTGCCTGCTGAATTCCATTCAACCAGTTGGTTTCCTGCTCTTGTCCCGCTGGCTGGGTCGGCTGCTCATCAGTCGCCGAAGACGGTCGCATCGGATGCGAGTCGCCTAGCGGACGCACCTTGGTTCGCCATGTCTCATCTGAGCCGGCAAAAAAATATTCGTCCGTTCCGTTGTGTCCCTGGGCGAAATTGTTTCCAACAAACTCGCGCGGCAAGTCGACGTAGAAAACGTCGCCGTACCTGGCTGCTTTGGCGGGGTTGGTAGTCCACCAGTTACCGGCTGGTACGGACCCTGTGAGTGTTCCGCCTTCGCCTCGATAGAGCCTGATGTCGCCGGGTGCCGGTGACTTCTCGCGCCCGTAGATCGGCTTCGGCTGTTCGATGGATGCAATACGCGAGCCGAACCGAACGCGCCCCCCGTTTTCCCACAACTCGACAGGAACTAGACCGGCTGCTGGCCGCGTCGATGCGTCAACAACAGTACGAGGATCAACCTCGCCCGCCTTGTTGCCAGTGGTATAAGCCACGGCGTACTTGCCGTCGTCCATACGAACGATCCGTTTGCCCTCGCCTCGCGTCTGCACATAGGCAAGGGTTTCAGCATTGCGCTCTGTCACATAAAACGTGTGCTCTGCTCGCTTTGGTGCGAGCGCGGCCGGCTGCGTAGGTGCCGGTTTGCTAACGTCGGCAGGCCGCGCATCGGCGCGCGCTGCATCGGCGCTTTCGTCGTGCTGCGCGGGACTCTCATCGTCCTGTGCGACGCGATCCGGCGCGGGGCCGTCGTGACGCAGTTCGGTGATCTTGTTGCCGGCGTGCATCCCACGGTACGCCTCATAACCGGGAACGTCATCGGAAAGTTTCCACAATTCGAGTGGGTACAGTCCGACCGCTGGCTTGTCGAACACGGGTACGTCTCGACTGGACGGCGAAGCTCCCCATCTGTTCCCGCGCTCGTTCCACGTAAGCAGGGTTGCCTTGCCGTCCTTGATGACAACGCGCGCACCGTGTTCGTCAAGGCCGTTCAAGCCGGCGGCAGACAGACGCGACGCATCGTTCTCAACATACACCGTGCGATCTGTGCGTGGCTTGATGCCGCTGTCGCCTTCGTGGCCGACATCGGCGCGGGCCGCCTTATCGCGCGTCGTGGTGCCGTCCTCATGCACCGTGTACGTCGACCCTTTGGCAGTCGCAAATCCCGTTACGGCCAGTTGCGCCAAGTGATCGTTGTCGGGAGCTGCCGGCGTCGGTATGGCCGGTTGTTCTGCTTCGGGCGACGTTGGCTGCGACTGCGGCGAGTCCGGTTCACCTTGTCCGGCGTCGGGCTCATCGCGAGTAGTTGTACCGTCCGGGTGAACGATATACGTGTCACCTTCGGCGGTAACGAATTTGGTGTCGGGTACAGGCGCGGCCTCATGGTCAGCCATCATCGGGCCGAGGTCAATTCCGGCCGCTGCAAGTGCGTTAGCCCATTCCTGCCGCAACGCCGCACGGTTCGCATCGGTTTTTTCCGCACGGGTGTCTTTTGTGATGTTCTGCTTCAACTCTCCCGTTGCGGTCTCTCGCGTGAGCCCGCTCTTCGCCAGTTCCTCTTCAATGGTGCGGCTGCGCTGACTGAAAAGTTTGATTGCCTCATCTGGTACGGAAGCCATTTCGAAGCCATTTCGCGTTGCTCGAATGTCGTACCCCATGTTCGTGAGGTACTGTGCGAGCTGGGCGCGATAGTACGCACCGACCACTTTGACGGACTTCAGCATGTCTTCGTTAGCGAGCGCAACCCAACGGCCGTCGCGACGCTGCGTGAGGTTCATTGTGACTGCGTGCGTGTGAAGGTGTGGGTCTTGATCGCGGGAAAGGTCATGCTGAAATTTCGCGACGATCAGCTTGCCGGTCTTCTCCCGAAAAGAAATGCCGCGGTACTTCTGCCGCGCGATCGCACGGCTTTCCATCATCGCCAGGGCATCCTTTACTGCCGCGTCGTGCGCTTCGATTACGCGGCGGTCATTCTTGACGAGCGCGACGATGCTCACGCTCTTGGGTGCGTTGAATGTGAAGTCAATGCCAAGACGCGGGGCACTTTTGCTCCCATCTTTCTGCGTGTGTGGCATCGACTTACGCGCCTGTCGGCCGTCCGGCAGGCGACCGTCAAGCAGGTCCATGAATATCTGTCGATCTACGCCGCCTTCCAGGCCAAGTGCTTTGGCACCTTCACCGTCCCATTCGCCGCGATGACCGGGCTTCGTGTAGTAGTCGTCGGTCTCTTCGTAGTAGTTGGCTGCTTCAGCAGAGCTGCCGACAAAATCAAAAGTGAGCATCGTTATTATGGCCGGGAGGATTCGAGGGCGGGGCTAGGGGAGTCGTCGTCATCAACGTCCCTAGCGTCTACGTCAGTTGCGGCACGCTTCGCGCGCGAGAAGTCCATCCGCGCCTGTTCGTTGGCTGCTTCAGCATCCATCGTCCAGCGGTTCTGCGCCATGATGAACGCCTCGGTAACGGCCTTGCGTTTCTTGTAGGGCATCGTGAACTTGCAGATGGGCCAGTCTCCCGCGAGCTTCAGATAGCCGGTGAGGTTCGGCAATCCAGTGATCTGCGAGGGAATGACCACGCGTTCCTTGATTACTTCCTGCCCATGCGAGTCGCGGCCAGTGTCCGAAGCCGTGGTGCGCTGCCGAATTACCTCATGTTCACCGAGTCCCTTTGACAGTTGTTCGGCGGTATAGGTATCACCCTCGGCTATACCAAGGGCGACGGTCGTGCGCAGGCTGTTTCGAACGGTCATGGCGTCGTCTTTGCCGTTGGTGCCGTCGAGCTGGGCGTCAGACTGCATCCCCGCGCAAATATGCAGGCGGTGTTTTCGGCCCTTCGTGGCGGCCGGCACAAGGTAGTTGAGCTTTTCGAGCGAGTCCACCTCGTCAACAACCAGATGGGTCGCGACGGTTTCATCCGTAATTGGCTTGGAGAGGGCGGCATTGCATGCAACGTCGAACATGCATGAGATCAGCGGCTTCAGGGATGCAAGCTGGTCCTCTCGCCAGATAATCCAGACGTTGGGCTGATCCTCGGCGTTCGAGTCGATCCATTCGCGCAGGCTGAAATAGCCTTCGACGGTCTCGATGTCCGAAAGGTATTTATGCGGAGTGATATAGCGTGTCAGAACCGCGCGAACGCTACCAATCGTTTCCTCCGCGCCGTGAAACATACCGCGCGCAGCAGTGTCGGCGAGCATTTCCATTAATTGCTCGTTAGACGCGATTGTCAGCCAGTAAACCAGATGGTCCGTATCGCCAATGCCAAGCCGCCAGAGTTTCAGCATTACTTCACTGCTAATCGTCCGGGCCATTGCATTCCAAATTTCCTGCTCGGTGCTTGGGCTTTTCGGTATCAAACTTATCGAATAAGAGGCTACATCGTAGGGCGTTCTGATTTCATTGAATATTCCCCAAAATTTTGTCCGCGCCTCAAACGGATTAATAATAATATCGCCTTCGCGATAAAATTTCTCCATGAACTGACCATTAGGGTCAATACAGATCATTCTTTCGCGTCGCGCGAGCGCCGACTCGATATAATCTGATATCACAACCGATTTACCGGCACCGGTCGACCCGATAACGCGAAAATGTAATGCCTCAAGCCACTCAGGAATAGGAACGCCGGCAATACGAAGATGCTTATAGAAGAATTTCCTCGTCATATCTTTGAGGCGCGCATGCCCGACCATTCTCGCGCCGCGCAGATACATCACATAATCAGCGCCTTCGAAACCACTTTTGAAGTAGCCAAAAATAACACCCATTACGAGCAGACCATACGAGAACGCAACAGCGGTTGGCACCCATATGGCCGGAACGTCGGGGGTGACTTTTGCCGCGCGCCACGCGGCGAGAAAGATCGCCGGAGGCAACACGAATAGTCGGTGGACAGACCAGAACCAGACCAGGAACGTCGCCAGCACGACGCTGAAGAAGGCCGCCGGCTTGTATCTGTCATCGTAACGACGCATCACCATATCAACCACCTGCTTTCAAAAAGGTTTCAAGAGCTTCTTTGTTCAGAAAGCGATCCGCCCAAGCTCGCATCGTGGAGTCGACGCTTTCGTACACCATGAGGTAGAGCAGGATCATGATCCGCAGATGCAAATCATTCTCATCAAGCTCGTCTTCGTGTTTGTCCGGCCGCGCTCGAACGCCGGCTTTCTTCGCCAGCTCGCCTAACAGGTATACGGACAATTCACCCGTTCGCTTCAGGTCTGCTATCGGTCCTTCGTGCGCTTTTAGGTTGCCGAAGTAGACCCGCTTGATGTGCGGACCCATCTGCCGTTCGCCAGCCAAAGCCATCCTTTGGCGAATTTCCGCCTCTTCCTCAACCGTCAGCCGAATATTTAAAGTTCCCATGCCACACCTTTTTTGTTGAATTTCATGATCTTAACAGCATTCCGTGCCACAAAAGAGGCGAGAGCTGGAGGGCGGTTTTAAGGCGGAAGCCTTGCGCAGCAAGGGTTCCGCCGCACCTCGAAGAGGTGCGTATGGTGTAGAGGCTTCTAGGACGATTGAATTTCCGCCTCGGCAGGCTAGAACGATGGCGTTTGGACGACCATCGCACCCTGCAAAGAGGCGTATTCGACCCGCTTTTGAGGGCTTTTGATGACCGCTGACGCCTGCGGATCGGCCAATCCACGGGCAAATGATCGGAAAGTGTTCGGTGAATGTTCGGTTTTTGATCGGCAATTGTTCGGAAACGCCCATTTTCAACCTCTTGATGTTCGGAATAAGATCGGTGTATGATCTGCCCAAGTTCGGAACAAGATCGGGATAGCATGAACGAACCGGAAGAATTGGCCTCTCTGCGTGAGATGGCCGGCGAGCTGCAACAGCAGAACCTTCGTTCGAAGGCCGTGCTGTTGGAGCGATTGAGACAGCACATTGATCGTGCCTCGGCATTGGGTCATAGACACGCACGCATCCACGAAATCCTGGTCGATGCCGGAATCGCAATGTCATTCGACGTGTACGAAACGACGTTGCGCCGCGTGAGGAAACGGGCTGCGCAAACTGGATTACATAAACCAGAAGAGGAACACAGCGGAAAGGGTTACGAAAGAAATACGGTGAGTGGTGCTAGGTCTGGTTTCGATAAACCGGACGACCGTGGTTTATCGAAACCAGAGAACCCCGGTTCGGTCGAGCCGGAAGGGAGCGCACATCAGGAAGGTAAAGAGACTGGATTACAGGAACCAAGCGGGGAACCGTTGAGCGGTTTGGACCCCGTGTTCGGAGTCAGAAACGCCCTCGCGGATGCGGACAAAGCTGTCGAGGAATTGGCCCAGCGTCGAGCTAGGGGCCGCTTTAAAAGAGGATAATTCATGAAGCACGCAAAAATCGCCGTAATCAATCTGAGTGGTAATGTTGGCAAAACGACGCTCGCGACGAACTGGCTGAAAGCTAGTCGGCCGGAAGCAAAACTGGTTTCGGTTGAGCATTACAATGCGTCCGTTGCCACGCAAATCACAAGCGCGCAGGCACAAGAGTTTTCCGCGTCGCAATTCCGGGATATTTTCAACGAACTTCTCATGAGCGATGAGGTCATTATCGACGTTGGCGCGTCGAACGTGATCGCGTTCATGGAAGAACTGTCGCGGTATAAATCGGCGGTTCGCGAGTTGGATATGATCGTGGTTCCGACTGTGCCGGCTGAGAAGCAACAGAAAGACACGGTGAAAACGGTCGAGTGGCTGTCAAAACTCGGATTCAGTAACGATAAAATCCGCGTCGTTTTCAATATGTACGATGGCGGCGAATCGCAACTTCCGCCGAGCTACGTGTATCAGCTCATTCACGATTATGCGGCTTCAACTGGCAAGGGTAAGGCTACATTCGAGCCGGCCATTGTCATCCCGTTCAACGAAGTTTTCGATCTGGTCACGAATAAGAACATTCGCGAGCTGGCCGAAGACCGGACGGACTGGAAGGCGAAACGGACTGAAGCGAAACAGGCTGGCGATGTGGCCGCCCTCGAAGCAGCGGTGATTGCGGAAGGCGACCGCGATCTGGCGATTACCGCTCAAGAGGCATTGGCGAGCGCGAGCGACATTCTGTTCGGCAAGGCGGCGAAAAAATGAGCGACATGGGGCCGCAAGCGGGGCCGCATACTCGCCGGGAAGCGGCCCTTCGCATCATTCTCGGCGAGGTAAGCGAGCTGTTCAAACAGGTTGATGCGCTGGTGAGCAGTGTCCGCGCTCTGACCCGCAAGCTCGATGAGGTCAAGGCGTCGATCCCGGCCCCAACGAAGGACGGGGCCGGAAAGCCGGGCAGGCGTCGCACCACTTACGGCCTGCTCGCTGGTGCGGCGCTTATCGCCGGCCTGGTGAGCGGCGGGCTGGTGTTGACGGTGAACACGGTACTGATGCAGCAGACGCGGGACGATGCTCGCGTGGGCCGCGCCGTCAAGGCCGTGTTTCCCTTGCTCGATACGGAAACACGCGACAAGCTCCAGGCTGCAATCAACGCCAACGCGCACCAATGAGGCCGGGTTCCCGGCCAGCGCAAAATGGGGAAGCGCCCGGCCCGCAAGAGGCAGGGGCGCGGTGCAGTTATCCACGGGCCGCCGCAGGCGGGCGGTGGATAACTGCATCCCCATTTCCGTCCACGAAGTGAACCCGCACCCGCCGGGAACCCGGCCGGCGCTCGATTACAGATTACGTATCATTTGATACACCGTCGCGCCAAAACTGCCCACGAGAGTATCGGCGACGTACAGCCAGCACTGAATGACCGCGATCCGCACTGCGACGCCGTGAAACAAACAAAAAAAAGGGCCGAATAATCGGCCCCAAGGTCTTGATCTGTCAGCGAATTAACGAAAACAGACTCTCACGGTAAATTGTTTCACGCAGGCGGCTTGCCCACGGGCGAAAACTGGTTGTCGATAAACGTCTTGTCCATCCTCCGGGCCAACAGTCCAGCCAGATACCCGCGCGCGTAGCGCCTCAAATTGACAGCTCGCGACCGGTCGAAAATTCGGTAATGCGCGTCCGCCTCGGTCCCGAACGCGACCGCCATTTCGGCTCGGTCGGCTGCATATGCCAGTCTGAGTCTCATCGCCCTCACCACGCGCGGAATGGCAACGGTAGAAGACTGTTCACCCATGCGAGAAAGCCGATATAGGCGGCAAACAGAAACACATCGTTCCAGCGCGATGCGAATGCGCTCTTAACTGCTTTCATTCGATCCCCCGTCAAATTTCGTTGGCCGCCTGCTGGCCGCTCTTTACTTGGCTTGCTCGCGCCACACGTCGGCCATAGACCGCGCCGGCGCGGTCTTCGTCTTGCGACCGGAAAGCAGCCGGTAAATCCCCTCCAATGCGGCATCGCCGAGCGGCGTTGCGCCAAGCATCGGAAGCTGGTCGGCCTGATGAAAAACGTGCGATAGATGCGCGGGTCTGCGCTCACTACCGGGAACGAACTGGATGTCCTCCGGGCCATCTTCGCTGTAGCCGGCCTGAACATACGCGGGCGCTTGCGATGCGAGAGAAATAACCTGAGCTGCGGCCGGCGAAGCGGCTTGGCCGCGCGTCGACGGGACTCCGATTTTCGCGTATTGAACCATGCTGATAACGTTCGCGCTGCTCATTTTTTGCCCCCGGTTATCCCTCGATCACCACACCTACATCATATCAAACGTAATTCGCTAGGTCTATAGAATAGGTGATTGAATGTTCTAAACGTCACCCTGTCATGATAGACAATGCTAATTACGTCTATATGTATTCCTAACTCATTTCAGGAAAACTCAAAGGCTGCGAACGTCGAAGAACTGCCCCAGCGCACGACGTACAAAACCGCGCATGGAAGGCTGGGCCGATTGTGCCGCTTCCCGCTTCACCCGCTGCACGGGATCACGCTTAACCCGTTGCATGGCGATGCGCTCGGGCGTGATCTGGTGGCTTCGCGTCCTGACGATTCGACCGGTCCCACACTCGACGTAATGAGTCAGGTTCATGGTGTACGCGCGTCCCTTGCGGTCCTGGCTTCGGATCGTCTGGTGAATGACATTGCAGGCGATTTGCATGTTGCGTTCTCCGATTCGTTAGCTGATAAATGCTGCGTCGTATGCGGCCTGTTGCTCTGTGGTAAGACTCTCCGAGTCAATCTCGGAAAGACGGCGAATAATCATCAGAGCGTAGATGTCCGCGAGCGTGCGCGCCTGGTGACATAGTGCAAGCTCGTCGCCGCTCGCTGGCGACTTCGCGCGCCACACATTAATAGCGCTCTCGATGCTTTCTACCTTGATGGTTGCCATAGCTGCACCTCGCTTGATAGTGGGCCGCGTTCATCACGGCCCGTTGCGTCAGATACCCCAGGGGGCGTCATCGTATCCGGGAAGCGCACGAATAGCCGCGTTTTCGATTGTCCGAAGGATGGCCGCGCCGACGGTCTTCTCGTAGTCGGAAACCTCGTTGGACTGGTATTCGATGCAGTGACAGAGCTTGATGATGGTCAGCGGTTCCGGCAAGGTACGCACACGCTCGAACCGGAAGTCATCGGAGATTTCATCCTCTGAATAACGGCTGTTGACCGATTCAACATTCGCCGTGTAAAGCAACCCGGCGATGCGCTCGGGTTCCGCCTTCATGCTGATACGCTCGGGCGAGTACAGCACAACGTCATGCTTCGCAGCCCACGAAACGAGAGTGTTGATGTGCAGGTCGGAAACAACGTAAGCGGACATATCTGGCTCCAGGTATTTTCCCAGCGATCAATCTCGATCACCATGAAAACCATTGTACGCTTCGTAATTCGTTCTGTCTATACGTTAGGCGATTGATTGTTTAGATAGGGTAGGGCGCGTGATAGACGATATGAATTACAGTATCGGCGCGGCCGGCCGACCTCCTTCCTGCAAAGCCAAACGGGGCCGTCGATGTAAGACAGGTCTCGAACCCGTCGATGATGTCCCCTGCCCGGCAGTCCGGGGGACTGCCGGGTGATCCGGTAGGGGGCCGGGTCGGTAGACCTCTCGGCCGCCTTAGCGGGCGAGACCCCCGTATCCCGGATCAGGACATCGACGGCCACGGGCCCAGGCACACCACTGCCGGCGCGCAAGCGTCGGCCCGTAAAACCACATTCCGGCCGGGAACCGGCCGCTGACGGTATCTCGCGCATCCGCGCGAGCTGGGCTTGCCGGATTGCCGGCCGCCGCAAAATGGGGAAGCGCCCGGCCCGCAAGAGGCAGGGGCGCGGTGCGGTTATCCACGGGCCGCCGCAGGCGGGCGGTGGATAACCGCATCCCCATTTCCCCGCCACGAAGTGACGCCATCGCGCCGGCTATCCGGCCCGCTCGCCCGTGCGCGAGCCCCATAGCAAACGCCCCGGCGCGGCGAGCTGCTGGGGCGTTGCTCCTGGGCGGCCGGTTGTCCGCGTCACACATCCTTTCCACGCAGGCCGTAACCGTCCGTATTCCGCCGGCAGGCTTCCACAATGTCCGCCTGTGTGCGGGTCCAAAAGTGCTTGATGTTGCGCTTGTGATCGTATGCGACGCCAAAGCCGGCCCGCAGCATCATCATTGCCGCGTCTTCCGGTCGCAATTGCTTGATTGTCCAGAATGCGCCGACCATATCCCCCGCACGAAGCTTTGAGCGGAAACTGTCGACGGCTTCGGGGGTCGGCGCTTCACTGGTCATTGCTGTCCTCGCTTGCGGTTTCGTTCGCGGCCGGCTCGATGGTCGCGGCCGGTGCCCGCCGATCAAATTCCGCCTGAGCATCTTTTGCACTCAGGAAGGGGCCGTACTTCTTCCCTTCCTTGTCCCAAAGCAGATAGGTACGCACTCCACGAACGCTGTAGCGCGTAATCGTCCAGCCGGCGGCATGGTTCCATGAGTATTCGCCGCTCGGCGTCCATGCGCTGCCGCTGCCGCTTTCTTCAGGCGCGTTCTTCGCATCCATGCGCATTGTCCTCGGTCACGTTGTCCGCAAGCTCTGCGATCGCATGCCCCATGCAATCGACACCGATATTTTCTATCCGTTTGGGGTCAAGGCCGTGCAGCTCGGTCGGCGTCCAGAGCACGACCGCGAATCCCTTGGCCCTGAGAGAGTCGATAACCTTCTGTTCTTGTCCCGTCATTTCCAGCTCCGATCCGACCGGGCCGGTTTCCCGGCCCGTACCTCGCTCTTGTCAGCCCTTCTTGAGTGCCATCATTCCTTCGGCAAGCGTCCAGAGTGCGCGGTTGAGCTTGATATTCTGGTCGATGCCTTCAACCGGCCGCGTGCGGGTCGTGCGGCCCGATGCAGTGCGGGCACGCAGGCCGCCACGCTGCACGAGGTTTTCTTGCAAGCGGTTAAAGGTCGTCCAAAGATCGTCCTTGCGGTCCTCGAAGCGGCGAGCCTGCAAAACATCGGTTTCCGTTACCGGCGCGGGCTTTTCGGCGGTCGGCTCATACTTCAGTTGCAGCGCGGCGCGGGCCAAAATCTCCTGTTCTTCCGTGCGCATCGTCGTGCCCTTCATTTCCTCGGTCACGTCGCGGATGAGGTCGAAGCCGTCCAGCACGTCGAACGCACCTTGCAGGACGTTATCAACAATGTTGCCCTTGTGCGGGATGCGGATTTCGCTCATGGTGTCGCCGCATACCATGCCATTGAGGCAGATAAAGCGGAACTGACCCGCAAGCATCTGATAGCTGCTCGACCCATCGTTACGCGCAAGAGAAAAACAATGGACATCCGCTGTGGCCTTGAAAATACCGGAGTCAACTGTCGGCCAGGTGTCCATCTGATTGGATGGTAAAAGTGGACAGAATGGCCGTCGGAGTGTCCATCTCAATCTAGCTCGAATGCAAGGGCAGGACGCTACCGCCACGCAGCGCGGCCAGTTCTTTGCGCAGGCTGAATACCTGTCGCAGTAGTGCGAGCTCCCGGGCCAGCGACTCGTCAAGCTGTGCCTGCAAATCCTTTGCGTCGCCTTTCGCGCGGTTCAGACGATCGTTCAGTTCAAGCTTAGGTCGCTCGGCTACGGCGTTGGCCGCGTCGATCGCTTCGATCAGTTCAGCGAACTGCGGGCGTGACTTCTTGATGCAGCCCTTCTTGCGGCCAGCCTCGATCGCCACAGTGTCGTTGTTGATACGCGCACCCTTGCGCTTCTTCAGCCGCTCAAGGGCGGCGTAGTAGTCGGCCATCGTTTCGCTCATGTTACCTCCGGTTTGATCAGTCTCTCCTGCGCATCAAGCAGTCGTTGCAGCGTCCGGACCTCGATACGATATTCGACGCTCGCATCGTCGACAGCGCGCAGCTTCCCGACCGTAACCTGCTGCGCCTTGATCACGCGCTGAAGCTTCGACGGCACGACCACGAGGTTACGGCAGTTCGACTCAAGACAATCCAGACGCATCCAGTCGAGCGGTGTCGACTTGCACGGTTCGATGCTGGCACAGCCGCCCAGCACCGTCTCGCGGTACGCCAGCTCGCCCTTCCTGAACATCCTCACCGTCTGGTCGCGCGAATAAACCGACACGGGCGAGGCCTGCACGGCACGGCTCTGCGTCCACGCTGCGTGCCCGCCGAACAGCCGCTCGTCGGAGAACAGCACCTGCTGGGCGTATGCAAGGTATTCGGACAGGCTCTGTGTCTCAACCCATTCCTTCGCGAAGTGGGTCCTGTCGATGTCGATGAAGCCCTTCGCGAACGCCGAGCCGCGGGCGTAGTACATGCTCATTTCCTGCGTGATGTGCTGCAACTGACGCTTGAGCGTCGGCAGTGTCACGAGTCCGCTCCGATGCGCGTAGAGGGCCAGGGTCCGGCGAAGCTGGTGGCGCGTGAACGGCCACTGCTGCCCGGGCGCGTACTTCGGTTCGTCTTCCCACGCGCGGTGCATGTCGACACGCTTCAGTTCGGCAATGTCCTCGACCGTGATCGTCGGGAAGACGCGCTCACGAAACGCTTCGACATCGAGATGCAGGGTACTCGCCCCACGGTTTGCCACGTACCCATAACGCAGACCCATCCGGCAGAACAGCAGGTGTGACCCGTCCGTTGATTCGGCGTAGCTCGGTGCGCCGTGCGCACGGTGAGCCTCGCCCGACAGCCGCTGCGCAAGCCGGACGGCACGAGCGGCGAGCGGGCTGGTCACCCAGCGCGCGCGCCTGGGACGACCACCCGACAGCTTGGTTGTGACGCCCTCGATGGTGTAGTGCGTCACGCCATCCAGACGGGTCTCGCTCAGGCAGTCGTACGGCAGGTTCTCCGCTTCCCTCGCGCGCATGCCGGTGAATGCCAGGATGACAAGCTGGCATAGCGCGCGGATCGACGCCACAAGCGACGACACGACGTAAGGGGAGTCTTTGCACCCGAAGTGCACAGCATTCGTTGCGACCGCTGCAGAGACGTCTGGATTCTCGCCGGCGTACACGCGTGCGAGGTAATCCGACAGGATGTCAGCGACGTCCTCAGCGACGCCGAGGTCATGCTCACAGGTCGACAGGAAGTGCTGATAGATCCGCGTCGGGATGACAGGGTATTGTGCGTATTCAGCGCGTTGCGCGAAGCGATCGAGCAGAGGCTTATGTAGTTGGGCCAGCGGCACACACAGTCCGGTGGTCCCGACGCCCAGACGGTGAAGCTGCACCAGAATTGAATGAAGGCGTTGGGCCTTCCTTTCCATCCCCGCTTGTGCCACATAGTCCAGAACAATGGGGACATTGGACAGCCCCTCGTAGAGCGTAAGCTGCCGTTCGGCGGCAAAGAATGCGAATTCCCTCAGATAAACCGAACGAGCCTGAAGCGTACTGGACGCCGGTACCATATCGGTTGCTTCATGCATCAGAAAGTACATGATCTGCTTCCACTGACGCGTGGTCGCCTCTGAAAGAGCACGGGTCACGCCGTCAGGCAGGTGGCCCCTAAAATGGAGGCCGGTGCTGCGCGGCCCAATCGCGTATGCGCCGATGTCCCAGGCGTCGTCACCAAACAGCGAAACGGCATTCCCAGCCTTGTCGCGCGTGACGACCGTATCATCCTCGATCCGATACCAGTCGGGGCGCTCTGCGATCGGCGTGATCAGCGTGTTGTTCATGCCACTCCCAGTTCGTAAAGCTGGTCGAGCTTGGCCGACCAGAACGCGTCCAGATTCCCTTCGATATCAACGTCGTGCTCGATCTGATCGACCAGCGCGGCGTCGCGCTTGCGCAGCTCATCCAGCAGGAAGTCAACGCGCCGCAGCACGGCGCCGAACGATGTGTCGTACTGCTCGATCGAGTCAGCACGCCCGCTCACGAGCCTGACGCAGTGACGGCAGCCCAGCAGCTTGCGGATGTCGGCGGCGTCGGCGTGCACGCGGTACTGGTCGCAGAAGAGACATCCTTCGGTCGAGCGGCAGTCAGGCTGTACGGTGACTGAAGCTGCGATCGGCGCAGGTTTGTGGAACTCGATGCAGACGCCCACCGCGCTCCTGATGCTGCCCGCCGGGTCGTTGCCGGGCTTCAGCACGGTCTTCTCGACCGAAGCGAGGAACGCGCCCATCTCGGCCTTGTGCGCGGCGTCTGTGCCGTTCGAGTATGAGCGCAGCGCCGTGGCCAAGGAGTGGCCCATCAGTCTGGCTGCGACGACAGGGTCGTGGTTGCTCACCGCCCAATCCTGCTTCGCCGCACGCCACTGACGTGCGGTAATGCGCGGTAGCACGATCCCGAGCGTATCGAGTCGACTGTAAAGCTGAGCCAGAAATTGAGTTGGGAGACCCATTGGCCGTCGTCGCTTTGCGTAATGCCCGGCTAGAATGAACAACGCGTCGCAGTCCGCGTTCTGCACCAGATACTCTCGCAACGCCAGATACGTCTTGAGCTTCGGCATGAAGCCCAGCGAGACGGTGAACGTCACCCCCTTCCCGCCTGCACGGTACTTGATCTCGCGAAACGTCTGACGTACAACTGACGTATCCTGCAGGCTCGCGACAAGCTCCGGGCTCCACTTCATGGCCAGCAGTTGCGCGAGGTTGACGCCCGTTTCGGCCAGGAACAGCGCGGCGAAGCAAAGGGTCGCCATTGAAGCGTGCGAGCGACGGATCGCTGATTGCGCATCCTCGTTCGCAGCCCTAAGATGTTTAGCCGCAAACGAGGCGATCATCCACGCACGCGCACGAGGATCTTTAGCGCCTGCCGCAGCCATGTGCGTCGCGATTTCTTCCCGCGTGCGCAGCTCCCCGGTCTCCAGGTTCCAGCCAAGCAGGTGGCCGTGCAAGTTGTCGTCTTCACGACGGTGGTGTCTGTGCGGAACTAGGCAAAGACTCTCGCCACGCGCCGTGCTTACGCGCACCGGGTACGACTTGAAGTCGAGCACCAGGGTGCTGATGCCGGTGAAGAGCGCGTCAGCCCACGCGAGCAGGGCGGCTTGTGCCTCGGTGTCAGGCACAGCAGTCGGCACAGAGGCATCCAGTTGGCGGCGCAGCACCCTCGCGTCGGTGCAGAAGTCGTCGTTTCCGAAAAACTCACGGAGCATCGACAACAGATTACGCTGATCGTGGCCGACGGAATTGCGGTTCAGATTGCCCAGCGAAACCTGTTCGCGTTTCTCGCGGAAGTAGCGATGAACTGCCTCCGCCGTAGCCTTCTCGTCACAAAGCACCTGATGCAAGCCCTGTCTGTCGGCCCAATTGACGAAATCAAGCACGACGCGCAGCGCTATCGAGATCGTTGCCGGACGCATCGCGCCAAGGGCCATACGCCCGGAAAGCTGCGTCACCAGCAGGCGTACGACCCTGACGCGTTCGATGCTGAAGCTCAGGATATCGAAAGTTCGTCGCGCGCGGTGCGAGCTTGACGTGTCACGCCTCAGGTAGCAGATCTGCCCGATATCGGAACGGCTGCTCATGCCTTCCCACTTGAGCAGCGCTCGCTCGGGGTGCAGCAGCATTGTGCCCTCCGCGAGCGGCATGTGCACTTCGTCGTAAAGGCGGTTCATACTGTCACCGCAGTGTCGAGGGTGCGTGTGACCAGCGTCGACAGGTGCGCACCCCAGCCATCCTGAACAGCATCGAACAGCTTACGATTCTCGCGGTAAGCGAGGTAGCGCTCGGTCGTAGATGGTTGTACGTGCCACATCAACTGTCGCAACTGATCGAGCGCCCGCGTGTAGCTCGTCTTGCTCGCTGTCATCGCGTCGACCGTATTGAGCCCAAAGGTCGCTCGCAGGTCGTGGTAGCTGAACTCATACCTGGGGTTGCCGAGCTGCACGCGCATCATGGGCAACAGTTCGTCCCTGATGAACTGGCGAACGGCCTGCCCGGTCTTGACATGGCGGCGCACCTGCGGGCCGGTGCTGAGCGGGCCACGCGACCCGCGGTCCTCGTAGAGCGGCGCACCGCGATGGCTTAGAAAGAGCGGCTGGTCGAAGTGATCGCCGCCGTCTGCCAGTTGGCGACGCTTGCGAGCTCGATCGCTGTGCACATAGATGTAGAGCCGCTCGTAGAAACCGCGCGGCAGGTGCAACACGCCCTTGACATCGCCCTTCGTGTCGATACCTGTACCTGGCCCGCAGGCGAGACGTATGTCGCCGCCGTGAAACTCGCCCGGCTTGCGCATTACGTGTTTCGCACGCACGGTCAGTACCGTCTGGATGCGAGCGCCAGTCAACAGCGCGAACAGATGAACGAGCGTCATCTCGGAATTGCCGAGAGTGGCTAACGATTCGAGCAGCACCGACTGCTCGGATGAGGGGAGCGGGCGCAGGCGACCGCCGTCCTGGATGTGATCGTCCCACGGGTCATCTGCGCGCCGGCCACTGATCGACAGGTCGGTGGTCTTGACCTCGATCGTGCTGCTGAAGCCCTTCTGGTCCCTGAACTCGATGAAACGGCCAGATTCGACCCACGGCGCGTTCGCAGGCTTGAAGCCCGCTTCTGCCATGAGCCAGCGATAGAAGCGCACCACGGCGCCCATACGGCGCCTGGCAACACCCGGAGAAAGTTCGCCAGCCTGCACGGCCAGCCTGATCGAGGCGCTGTAGCGGTAGGTTGGGCGTTGCCGCTTGTTCGCGGGGAACGTCAGCCAGTCGACGCCTTCGTCATCCAGGTAACGACGGAATGCCACCAGGTCGTCAGCGATGCTGGCGAACGTCAGCATGTTGGGCGAGGACTTCGACTCCATCATATCGATGAGCCAGAGGTTCGCCTCAGCCCACGGCGCACCGTCCGCGAGCCGGACAACGGGAAAGAGAGGGAAGCTACCTGCGATCCACCGCGGACGGGCGTCGCGCCGCTTGCCGGTGTCGGGGTCTGCGAGCGGGACCGTGTGATAGATGGTGCCGCCCTTGGGCATGGTGATGCTGATCGCCGCCGCACCTGGAGTGTCGCGGTTAGCGACCTCGGTCAGTGCCAGTTGCCGGATGGTGGTTCGTCTTGCCGTCATCGCCGAGATCCTCGTGCCGTGTTCGTGTTGATGGCCGTTTTAAAGCAACCTGAGAGTATCGGGAAATCGCTCTTGGCTTGCGCATACATCGTGCGAGTTCAGCAGAATAATTTCATTCGCTTCGGTCTTGCCCACAACCTGATCCGCGTGGCGCAGGCGAATCAGGTGCTTTGTGTGTTCCTTCTTGCCCTGGTCACGCACGCGGGTTTGCGCAACCATGAACGGCTGAAAACCATTTTCGCGCAGTCCTTTAAGGACGGTGCTCGTCGGAATGTAGGTGTAACGATCCGAACGGCTTTCGTGCTTGTCGGTCGCGAAGATCGACGGTGCGACGGCCATGATTTGGTCGTCAGACAGGGGCGTATTCGAACGCAGAACCGGGGCAGTGTGGCTGAACGAGGAAGCAAGGCGCATTTTCTATCTCCGTGAGGGTCTGTTTGCCTATGGCGTCGTTTCCGATCACCATGAAAACCATTGTACGCTTCGTAATTCGTTCTGTCTATACGTTGGGCGATTGATTGTTTAGATAGGGTAGGGCGCGTGATAGACGATATGAATTACAGTATCGGCGCGGCCGGCCGACCTCCTTCCTGCAAAGCCAAACGGGGCCGTCGATGTAAGACAGGTCTCGAACCCGTCGATGATGTCCCCTGCCCGGCAGTCCGGGGGACTGCCGGGTGATCCGGTAGGGGGCCGGGTCGGTAGACCTCTCGGCCGCCTTAGCGGGCGAGACCCCCGTATCCCGGATCAGGACATCGACGGCCACGGGCCCAGGCACACCACTGCCGGCGCGCAAGCGTCGGCCCGTAAAACCACATTCCGGCCGGGAACCGGCCGCTGACGGTATCTCGCGCATCCGCGCGAGCTGGGCTTGCCGGATTGCCGGCCGCCGCAAAATGGGGAAGCGCCCGGCCCGCAAGAGGCAGGGGCGCGGTGCGGTTATCCACGGGCCGCCGCAGGCGGGCGGTGGATAACCGCATCCCCATTTCCCCGCCACGAAGTGACGCCATCGCGCCGGCTATCCGGCCCGCTCGCCCGTGCGCGAGCCCCATAGCAAAACGCCCCAGCGCGGCAAGCTGCTGGGGCGTTCGACCGGCGTCAGTCATCCGGCATCATTCGTCGCCGTAACCCAATTCCGCCAGGTCCTGCATCGGTTCGTCATAGTAGCCGTCATCGTGCTCAAAGCAACCGCACGGGCATGTCTGCGCGTCCAAGCCATGACTGCAATAGCCATCGGATCGCATTTCGGCCCACATTGCGTCTGATTCTTCCGGCGTCATGTAACCGTGCTCACGGGCAATCTGCATCGCCTGTTCGCGATATTCCGGCTCGATGGTCCCGATGTTCCGGTCCACTGCCGCAGAAAAATTGGACGCGAAAAGCTCGTACACCAAACCGCATCCCTTGTTCGCGGCATCAGCGATTTCCGCGATCCACTGCCGGATTCCGTCCGGCGTGCGAAGCCTGCAAATCTGCTCCATCTTCTCTGCATACGCGTGTTGCCAGACCTCGGCCAACGCAGGCACGTCCGATAGCAGGCAGGGAAGCGAATTGTCGTTCGCTCGCGCCGATGCGTCGCCGCTGTTTTGTGCGTGCCAGTTCGCCTCAACGCGCCGGCATTCTGCCGCCAGTTGATCGCCCGCAACTAGCGCGACTGTGTAAAGAGCCCACTGCACGCGGGCATTGAGAGCATGAGTACGGCTGCACATAGCGTCACCCTTCAGCACGAACGAGGAAGAACGAGCGAGCGACCACGAGCCGCGCACCAAGAATCGCAAATCCGACTGCCGGTGCCAGTGCAAACATGATCCATGCACACACGCCGATCCAGACGGCGTTAAACGCAGGCACCTGACCTGAAACTGACGCAAACATGAATGCGAGCAAGCTATCCTGAACATTCACGGGTGCGTTCAGGTATGCATCAAGCGCGGCCGGACCACCCGACATCAGAAGCTCGTTACGCATATACGCTTCGTATCCGCAGCCAACGAAACCCACGAGTGCGCCGAAAAAAGCGGTGTACATTACAGCGTAGTGGACCGGAAAAGATGCCAGTCTCGAAACCACTTTGAACGAAACGTTTTTCACTTCGCCTCCCATCGGTTGATAATGTTGATACCTGTCACTTGTCGGCGGCGAGCCATGCGAGCGATTCGCCCGATGCAATGTCAATGCCGACAGGGCCGGCCTTCTCTTCGTGGCTATAGACGATGGCGCGCGCCTTCCTTCCTGCGAATTCGAGAAACGACAGAATCGCACTACGGTTGTGTTTGCCACGGTAGGTCGTGAGGCGGATTCCGTCCCCCGCTTCAGCCGTGATGATTACCTCGTTGGTCTCAATCAACAGATCGAGCTGCATAGCACGAGCAACGATGTTCACTGTCGTTCTCCTTTTCCGTTACGCGGCGGCAAAGCACTTTGCCCAAAGGTTGCGGTCTGCAACCTGCCATTGAGTCGGGCCGACCTTCGTGTATTCGCCGCCGGCTGCGCGGTAGGTGCGGCTCGCGCGAGCTGCACGAATCGCCTGGGCGTTCTCGAACGCACGAAGGGCCAGCCGAATTTCGTGCGCGACCCCGAACGCCTTGGCGGGAGCCGTTGCGCAATTCATGCCGAAGTGCTTGACTTCATCGGTCTCCGTATCGCGAATCCATGCGACACGTTTCAGGCCGGTTCGGCCGCAGCATTGGCAGAAATTCTGCGAATCGTCCACGCCTACAACCAGAAAACGCCCCGTCTTTTTCATCGCTCAACTCCCGATCACCATGAAAACCATTGTACGCTTCGTAATTCGTTCTGTCTATACGTTAGGCGATTGATTGTTTAGATAGGGTAGGGCGCGTGATAGACGATATGAATTACAGTATCGGCGCGGCCGGCCGACCTCCTTCCTGCAAAGCCAAACGGGGCCGTCGATGTAAGACAGGTCTCGAACCCGTCGATGATGTCCCCTGCCCGGCAGTCCGGGGGACTGCCGGGTGATCCGGTAGGGGGCCGGGTCGGTAGACCTCTCGGCCGCCTTAGCGGGCGAGACCCCCGTATCCCGGATCAGGACATCGACGGCCACGGGCCCAGGCACACCACTGCCGGCGCGCAAGCGTCGGCCCGTAAAACCACATTCCGGCCGGGAACCGGCCGCTGACGGTATCTCGCGCATCCGCGCGAGCTGGGCTTGCCGGATTGCCGGCCGCCGCAAAATGGGGAAGCGCCCGGCCCGCAAGAGGCAGGGGCGCGGTGCGGTTATCCACGGGCCGCCGCAGGCGGGCGGTGGATAACCGCATCCCCATTTCTCCGCCACGAAGTGACGCCATCGCGCCGGCTATCCGGCCCGCTCGCCCGTGCGCGAGCCCCATAGCAAAACGCCCCAGCGCGGCAAGCTGCTGGGGCGTTCAAACTCAGAGCGGCGGATAGTTAGTAGGAGTAGGCCGAGGGCGACAACAGCCTGGACGCAAGCGCCTTCGCGTATTCCATCGCCGCCTTGGCCCGCTCTACGTGACCATCATTTTTCGACACGGCCAAGTCGATACGGGCACAGAGTAGCGCCCACGCTGCTTCACTCATTGCAACCCCTTTCCATGCTCGCACGGCAACACTTGGTTTAGTCCTGGTTGATCCGGCCAGAAATCCGGTAGAGCGAATCCGCAACGTTGTCGCGCAGCACCATGCCCTCGTCTGGCATTTGCTCACGCACGTATTCGCTCGCAGCGGCCGGCGTGCGGAGCTTCCCGCGCTCGCCGATCCAGCGCAGGAAGTTCGGCAACATAGCCTCGGCTACTTCATCCCACTCATGCACTTCGCACCCCCTCGCACGAAACCCGATGCCGCGCACCCGCAGCCAGCTCACACTTGATGCGTTGGTCGCACTCGTATTGAGCATTCAGCGCGGCCACCCTGAGCCCAAGGGGATTGTTACGGTTCTTCCGATCTGCCGCCATGACGCGACGTGACTTGAACAACTCCCGCAACTGCGCTCGGGCCATACCAGTAGATGTCTTCATCGGCTTCTCCTTTCGATCATCATGACATCTATTCTACGCGCCGTAGTTCGTGCCGTCTATACGTTAGGTGATTGATTGTTTAGATCGGGTAGGGCGCGCAATAGACGATATGAATTACCGTATCGGCGCGGCCGGCCTCTTTTCTGCAAAGCCAAACGGGGCCGTCGATGAAAGACAGGTCTCGAACCCGGCGATGCCGTGTGCAAGCGGTTGCGGCCCAAGCTCGCGCGGCCCATAGCAAAACGCCCCGTCGCGGCGAGCTGCTGGGGCGTGGAAGAAAGCAAACGGTTGTCCGTGCAACGTGTGCCGACTAAAGGGTCGAAGAGGCGGATGTCATTTCCTCAATCATCTGAGCGTAGGTAATGAGCCCTTCCTGATGCTTCTGCATGATTGCCGCACGCCTGACGCCATCCGCCCAGCGGATTGATGCCGCTACCCTGTCGAGCGCGCCGGGATCGGTGATTTGATACCCCTCCTGCAACATTCCCTCTACTGCCTCGGCAAGAGTGCCATAAGCCCCGTGCCCAACGAACCCATCCAGATCAAATCGCTGGATTCGCCACGGCTCCGAGCCCGACATTTCAGGCACAACAAAGGCCCAAGCGTCGCGCTCCAACATTCGGCATTCGACACCAACGGGCTCGCCGTTGTACGCCTGCATGAGTTGCTGATAGCAAATCTGCATTGGGCGTGCGATCCGACGAAGGTAGCGAGCGAAATCCGGCCGGCTGGGCGAGCGTGTGCGCCTCGCGCGCTCCCAGGCTGTCGTTCTGAAGCGAAGCGGTTGATCTTGCAGCATGCTATGTCCCTGAACGATTATGGATTACATAAACCAGTCTGGATCGTGTAATCCAAACTGGTTGCTGGGTGACTCTAGTCAGTAGTTGAGCCAGTCGCGGACGGCCGAAAGCTCGGGCTCGATCACAGTCCAGTAGGGACCGTAATGGCCTTGCTCTTCGAGCAGGCCGGCGGGTGCGGCGAAGTCCTCACGGGCAAGAATTTTGCCGTTTGGCAGCGCGACTGCTTCGGTGAAGTGCTGATGAATAAAATTCAACAACGACGACAGCGGGAGAGGGCGGGTAGGGGCGTTCATGGCAGTCAGTATTCCTGGGCGGTCGATTCGTTGATTCCGCAGCCAGGCACAGAGCCCGGATCAAGGATCATAATGAGGCAGGCGCGCGGGTCGATTTCGCCTCCCGGCTTCAGCTCTTCCAGCGCAGCGGTTTTGCTGAGACCGTCGATCCGCATTGCGTGGTCAAGAGCGGCGACAAAAAGCGTTTCCGGGTCATATACGCTCACGTCGATGCCAACCTGATAGTTCTTTTTTTCCATGATGTACTGCCCTCGTTTCAAATCATCATGAAAGACATTTTACCCGATGTAATTCGCGGCGTCTATATCGTAGCGATTGAACGTTCTAATTTACCCGGCCTTTCGATAGACTGTATGAATTACGCGGAAATAAAAAAGCCCCGGAGCTGATTAGCTGCGGGGCGCTGCGCGGCGTTGTTTCATGTCAATCCTCTTCCACCGTTCTAACGATCCTCACATACGCTGGCAGACTGCTTTCCTTCCGCCAGAGGCATCCGTTTTGATCGACCAGCATTCCGCTCGCGCTGCGACGAGGAAACAGGCCGTGCCACTTACCATATCCAGTTTCAGTGCCATCCGGTGCCGTGCTAGGGCCGCAGGCAGAGCACAACGCCTTGCCGCGTATGTCGGCCGGCCAACGTTCGTCTTCGCGGCCGTAAAAAAGCCCGTGGCCGTATTCTCGACGCACCCGCAAGACTCACACCGATATAAAGACATGCTGCACCTTGATTGTTCGCTTGACTGGATGATGCGGTCAGTTTAGTCGTGGGCCGCCAAACAGCAAGGCATCACTGTCGAACGGTTCATAATCGAAGGATAGGCCGGCAAGCCATGACGGATCATCGTCGCGGCATGTCTGCGCGTCTTCGTCGGCCGGCGCAAGTCCCACAAGAATATCGAGCGCAGCATCCTCGCACATGCCGACTCCGATAGCCTGATAGCCCGCCGTTTCGCCCGTTTCCAGATAGCGATGGCGCGCAGCGCGAATGATTTCTGCAAACTGAACCATAGAGCCCTCGTAGGCTGAAGGGAGCGCCGGTCACACCTTTCGGCCGGCGCAATAGGGCGTCATGCCGAAGCGGTCAAAAGGTTGCCTTGACGCGGATCGGGAACCGGATCGCCTTCATTGGTGTCCGAACCGCGAATCTCCACGGTCTCCGCGTGAGCGGCAAGCAGCTCCTTCAGGTGCCGAGCTGAGACCGGAATCATCGCATCGTCCGTGGCCGTCACAATGCGGGCGCGGAAATCGTCCGTCATCGAGCCGAACAGTGTGCCGACACTGCTTACATAGCGGTCGGTCAGCTTGCGCGGAAGTGCGCGACTGACTACCGGCTTGCGGGCCGCGTTGGTCTCCCGCCTCGTGACCTTCTTGCGGCGTTCCTGCCCGTCTTCGGCGACTTCCGTAGGCGCATCCTCAACCATCGTCTGCAACACCTTGCCGGCGTCTTCACCGTGTTCGCGCAACGCGTCCAGCGCAGCGCTCACCGACACCAGCTCATCCGCCAGGAGTATCTGCACGTCCGAATTGGCGTTCGCGAGCGTCAGCGCTTGTTCGAGGTGAGTAATCGACACGTTCCGGTCGGCGCAAACTTCTTGCTTCGTCCAGCCCATGCGCAGCAGACGCTTATAGCCGATGCCTTTTTCCAGCGTGGAAAGCTGCCGGCTGTCCGCCGTTCCCATCATGTGACGGACGCTGTCCGCATCGTTGCCCTTGAACTCGCGCGCCTCCATACGGCGGGCATCGTGTCCCTTCGCGATGGCTTGCAAAACCGCTCGCGTTCTGCGATGGCCGTCTCGCAGGATCACACGACCGTCCACCACCTTAACGTCAATGGGAGGGAAAACCGCGCCATTGATGTAGGCGATTTCGAGCGCATCAATCGACGCTTGCAGCGCTTTCGTCTCGATGCGGAGATTGAAACCTTCCTCGAACTCCAGAATGCGCGGGTCCACATAGAAACCCGTGAGCTTTGAGACCGCAGGATTTTCCTTGTCCTCTGCCATTTGCTTCAGCGAAATTGCACTCATCGAAACCTCCGTCAAAAAATGTGATTGCAACGCGGCCGAAAGGTCGGCTTCGTTGATGCTGCGCCTTGATCCCTCACCAGCCCTGATAAACCACATCGAGGTCATACGACGGATCGTTCCAAGCAAAATAGAACGTGCTCAACGGTGCGGTAACTTCGTACACAAACCGCTTGTGATTCTTCTCTGCGTACCGCACCGCCTCGTCCTTGCTAACGAAACGCGGCCAACTCGGATAGTAGGCATCGTTGTATTCCGACATGATCCCGTCTCCGTTCACCATGAAAACCATTCTACTCCTAGTAGTTCATCGCGTCTATACGTTAGGCGATTGATTGTTTAGATAGGGTAGGGCGCGTGATAGACGATATGAATTACAGTATCGGCGCGGCCGGCCGACCTCCTTTCTGCAAAGCCAAACGGGGCCGTCGATGTAAGACAGGTCTCGAACCCGTCGATGATGTCCCCTGCCCGGCAGTCCGGGGGACTGCCGGGTGATCCGGTAGGGGGCCGGGTCGGTAGACCTCTCGGCCGCCTTAGCGGGCGAGACCCCCGTATCCCGGATCAGGACATCGACGGCCACGGGCCCAGGCACACCACTGCCGGCGCGCGAGCGCCGCGCCGGCCGACGTGCCCAGCTCGCGCGTGCCGGAAAGCAAAACGCCCCAGCGCGGCGAGCTACTGGGGCGTCTGACGAGGTTGGTATTGTGGTTAAGTCGGCGCGCGCTGCGTGACCTTGATCTGTCCTTTCAAGTGGCCTTCGAGCAATTCGATTTCGTAGAACAGGCCGCCGTGTAGGGTCATCGTCTTGCCCGTGTAACGCGCGAGGTCGCCGCGCCAATAGCAAGTCTTCATCGTCCCTCCTTTTCGTGATTGCCCGCCCATAGCGAGCGGTGGTTATTTTGACTTCGCAAGCTCGCTGTATATCCAGTCGTTGACAGGCTTCAACGTCGCTTCGAGATTTGTTGTGTAGTCCGTCAGCACGTCGATGCCGTTGCCGTACACCATCAGAACCCAACCATTGCGACGAGTCTCGGCATCCGCAACGCTATCGCGAGTCCACACATAGATGCGGTCGGAACAGGTCGCGCTCATTTCGCGAATGATCTTGCGTTCTTCGTGAAGAACAGGCGTCTCGGCCTCGCCGTCGTCGATGCTGATACCGTAGCCTGCGGCCAGCAACGCCGACACGACGCGGCGAGCGATTCTGCTTTCAGTTTTGTCCATCAACGTTCCCCTTTGCCATCGCACGCCGTAGCGGGCCTGTGTTGTTAGGCTGCGCGGTAGTAGTCCGACTTCAAGCCAAACTCTTCCACCGCAATCGTGTTTGCAGCTTCTACACCGATCTTGTTTGCAAGCCATTGCACCGATTGCTTGCGCTCTTCCATTGTGATGCTGTTTTCCACATTGATGCGGAACTCTGCTACGGCTTTGCTGATTTGGTAGATGTCCATCGTCGTTCTCCGTCGGGATTAACCGCTGTAGCGGCGTGGTAGTTACGCCGGAACGACGACGTAGTAGTGACGTTGCCCGCTTTGGGCCGCACCGCCATTCGCCATTGCTGCAACACGCAAAGCTGTTGCCTCGTCGTCGTAAGTGCAGGTCACTGTGCGAGTCCACGAGTCAAGCTCTGTTAAAACGATTTGCCATTTCATCGCTGCTCTCTTCGTCATTGGATGTCAAGCCTGACGCGGTGGGTCAGGCGGTTCGCACGATGTCGTTTGCGGTCTCGCGCGAGCCGAAGAGGCGGCCTGTGCGGTGCCACGATTCGCGGACCTCGTTCGAATACGTGCCTTTGCAGCCGAAATCGTGACGCGACGACACAACGCTGACCGACACAATTTCACCGCAGCGGGTGATGTAGTTGCCAGGCTCGACAATGACGGTCGGAAGGCAAACCAGCGGTGCAAAGTAAGCGGTGTTGCGTGACATTTTCAGCATTCCCGTGCGCTTATCGTGAAAACCATTCTACATTACGTAGCTCGTAACGTCTATATTATGGGTGATTGATTGTTTAGATAAGGTAGGGCGCGTGATAGACGATATGAATTACAGTATCGGCGCGGCCGGCCGACCTCCTTTCTGCAAAGCCATACGGGGCCGTCGATGAAAGACAGGTCTCGAACCCGTCGATGATGTCCCCTGCCCGGCAGTCCGGGGGACTGCCGGGTGATCCGGTAGGGGCCGGGTCGGTAGACCTCTCGACCGCCTTAGCGGGCGAGACCCCCGTATCCCGGATCAGGACATCGACGGCCACGGGCCCAGGCACACCACTGCCGGCGCGAATGCGGTTGTCGCCCAGCTCGGGCGGCACATAGCAAAACGCCCCAGCGCGGCGAGCTGCTGGGGCGTTTGAGGGCGGCGGCACAAACCAGTTAATCGGTCGATCTAATACGGAAGTCCGCAGCGTCCAAGTCGCTCTGTGGGTCGTCCAGAAACACACGCTCAATGTACGCCTGCGCAGCGGCTTCGGTTTGGAACGGCGTGGCTTGCCGCAAGTCTTTCCACTCGCGGCGCGTGCCTGCCGCGTTCACTTGACGACTTTGAATCTTGAACATTTCCCCTCCGTGGCGGGCGGACTGCGCATAGTCGAATGTCATACCAAAAGCCTCTCTAATGCGGCCGCCGTGGGCTTGCCGCTCAGTCGCGGTCGTCGCGCTTCCGATCCAGGCCGGTGCAGCGATACGTGAACTGCGGATTCAGAACCTCGCGGGCCAGGCGTTCAGCATGCTCCGCGTCAACGGCCTTGATCCCGGAAACAGAGAGTTCAACATCCGTTTCGTTGACACTGAAATCCACCGCCCACACGCCCGGCGTCTCTTGCTGGACTTGCGCCGTCCCTACCTCGTCGGGATGACGGTACTCGCTTCCGATGAATGGCATTTCTTGACTCCACGTTGGGCCGAAATATCGGCGATTGTTGTTTGCGCCGGCATAACCGGGCTGTGAGCACTGCTCGGCCGCGCCCTGCATCGAGATTCTATGCCTTCCAGAGAAAGCCTCTCGGGGAGAGCGACCCAAAACCAGTTAGAGGCCGTGCCGGAGCTGGTAGACGGCCATACCGTCCGCGTCATGCCCTTTGAATACCGGCTCAATCTCAATCCGCGTCTTCATCCGCTCGAACTCGCGGGCGTCCTCTGCCGCCATTGGTACGCCGCCGAGAGGCGTCCAGCCCGGATCGTCGCACATGCGGGTGGCGTGGTAGGCGGCGCTATGCGAGCTGAAACGGCCGACGTGCTCACCTCCGGCCGAAAGGAAGACGTTACAGCCGATAATCGTTAAATTTTCTCTACGCATTTCCCGCCTCCATATCACTCGAATAGGGTTCCGGCGTTGTACAGGTCGATCAGGCGATGCAGTTCGGCGGGACTGTCGAAGTGATGCTGAATCGCAACGTGCTCATCGGGAAAACGCTGCGCAGCTCGCCCGTCTTCGATCTGCACGAACTCCCTGATTCTCGGGAAGACGGCGGTAGTGCCCTCAGGAATCACGTCGAGAACACCGGGGCGGATGAGAACCCGCTTAACCACGTTTCCTTTCCCGCGTGAGCCGCGCTTGGGAAGCTGCGTACTCGGCAGGAACGAACCGCCCTTGTAGAACTCACCGTTTCGTCCAACCTCTCCACCCTTGCGCGCGCGTCCTGCCGGCATGGTTTCCTCTCTCGCCAATCTACGAAAAGTAACGAAGGGGAAGCACGGTCACAAGAACCTCGCTTCGATTCAACACGGGCGCGAACGGGTTGGTATTCGACCATCCGCATGTGTCCTCGTTGCGATACACGGTTTGCGGCAGGCCGAACGAATCGGCGTGCGATTGTGCGCGCTGGACCGCGCCTTCCACCTTGATATGCCAGCCCTCTACCGCAATGCCTTTCATGTCCGCCGCCTCATGCCTAACTGTTAGAGTCATTCTACGCGATGTAATTCGAGCGGTCTATACATTAGGCGATTGATTGTTTAGATAGGGTAGGGCGCGTGATAGACTATATGAATTACAGTATCGGCGCGGCCGGCCGACCTCCTTTCTGCAAAGCCAAACGGGGCCGTCGATGTAAGACAGGTCTCGAACCCGTCGATGATGTCCCCTGCCCGGCAGTCCAGGGGACTGCCGGGTGATCCGGTAGGGGGCCGGGTCGGTAGACCTCTCGGCCGCCTTAGCGGGCGAGACCCCCGTATCCCGGATCAGGACATCGACGGCCACGGGCCCAGGCACACCACTGCCGGCGCGCAGGCGCATTGGAGTTGCCATTGCGGGAAGGCATAATGCGCCTTTGACCGGGGAACGGCGCATATTGGGGAGAGCACATGAAGGGAATGAAGGGACCAATTTTTCAAATTGGCATTGGTCTGTGGTTTTCGCTGGCCGTGATGGCGGGTATCGAGTCCCGGTCGTGGAGCGGATTTCTCACGCCGTTTTATATCGGGCTGTTTTTCGTTGCGCTCGGTCTCGCGAGCGATGCGCGGCGATCCGGCCGCCGGCCGTGGCAAATCGCCGGGAACGCGTTGATAGCGTGTTGTGCGCTACTGTTTGTGGGTTCGCTGATGAACACGGCAGAGCGGTTGTATCTCGTCAACGGTCAAAGCTATCCACGCCTGCTCGCTCGCGACGTAGGCGCGGCGGATACGGCCACGCTGGACAAGCTGCACCGAAACCAGTGCAAGGGCGAGCTGATGGAAATCTATGGAAAAAAGGATGGGCTGTGGGTAATTCGTTGCGGCTTCTCGTGGGTCGGTGGACACACGTTTATCAGCGACACGAATCCGTATGGCGACAAGTTCGGGGGGATCAGGAAATGAAGGTTGGCCGCTTCGTTATCGACTACTTGCTAGTGCCACTTGGCATGCCGTTGCTGACGGCGGCGTATGCCGGCTACCATGCCTCAACAGAAATCGAGCCGGCCAGCTATGCGACATTGCGGGAAGCGTGGCCGCATCTTCAGCAGCCGACGCGGAGCGCTATCGCGAGCGCGATGGACTCGGGCAGCGGCAAAATAAGCCGGTGGCAATACATTCCGTTGTTTAACGCCGCATTGACCGATGCGGGCGGCTTGGTGATGGCGGGCAGCGAAGACACTGCTCAAAGCGAACGGGCGAAACTCAAAGCGGTAATCGCGTTGCCGGCAGGGAAGGGACGCACCTGATACGGTGCGCCGTGGCCCCGCCGCACTTCGCGGGGGCACGGCGCATACCCGCCCGTCAGAGCACAGAAACGAGTTCCGCACTTTCGATCTGCATATCAGTGACCGCCGCACTCGCGGCCGGCCGTTTGACATACATCAGCGTTACAGAAACATCGGTGGTTTTGAACTCCTGACTGTAGACACGGGACCACTCAACCGACACTCCCGGAAGGAACTGTTTGCTGCGCATCGAGGCGGGCAGGACCGCGACAAGTCGGCCTCCAGGAGCGAGTAACCGGAAAGCGTGCTCGACGTGCAGTTGTGCGCGCCCGTCAGCGAATGGCGGGTTCATCACGACCACGTTAAACGTGCGGTCGGCAGCAGCGGCGTCAGTCGCCCACTGGATGAAGTCGGCCTGGTCGACCTTCAGCCCGCGCGCCTTCAGGACAGCGCAGTGCAGAGCCGACAGCTCTACGCATTGCAGCCGGTTAGCCGGCAGCAGCGCAGCAATCGCGCCCTGACCCGCACTCGGTTCCAGCACGGAATCGGTGTCGGCAATATCCGCCCAATCTACGGCGTCGCTGGCGAGCGCTTCCGATGTCTGGTGAAACTGGAACGACACGCGATCCGGCAGACAGCCCGTAGCGACGATTTCCCGCAGCACGAGTCCAGGCGGGTAGTCGAAGTCCATGAAGTACCGATTTCCATCACGCATCGTCCCGCCCACTGATTCGAGCGCCTGACGTGTCTCCGCAAAATGCGGGCTCTTCAGGTCTTCAGCTTCGAACGAAACCTCGTTACCTTTGGCGTGCCGACGACGATAGAGGCAGCGCGACAGGATTTCAAGTACGGCGAATGGCAGAGGGCGCACGATGGCCGGAAACTCCTTCGGGCGTCGCGCAGGCTTTTGACGAAACTCGGTCGGGATGGCGGCCGGGTAAAGATGCGCAAGAATCATATTCAGTCGCCACGCCATATCAGGGTGAACCTCCATATGGCCGTTGCCGTTCTTGTACGTCCGCACTCGCAATGCGCCTCCGTCTGCGCTGACCCATTTTCCTGTCTGGTAGTTGCACTCGTCCAGCAATTCGGACGTGACTGAACGGCGCGGCTCGTCGCGACCCATGAACCGGGCAATCACGCACCGTAGGTCATGGATAAGACCGGCCCGGCTTTCGGTAACGTAGCCATAGCAATCGCGTATGCGCGCGATAATCATTCGCTTGCCGAAGCCTTCCGGCGCGTTCGTTACATGCTCGCCGGACAGCCCACGAAAGATTCCATCAACCTTTTCGGCGAGGAACTGCTGTCGCGAGTTCAAAAGACCGATGAGGGTGGGGCGCACGGCGTCTTCAGTGAAATCCGGCGTGGTCCGCTCACGGATGGATTTGTCCCATTCATTGCGCCGGGCCTGCGGCATCATTTCGCGAACGTCGGTCAGCGCGAGTGCCTTGGACCAGTACGTTGCATTGAGGGCCGCAATCGCTCCATCGACCCCAAACAGCTTATCCACGTACAACGAACGATGAAACCGCTCGTCCCCCGCGTTGCCTTCGATAAAGCAGCTCATCGCACTTCGGTACTGATTGCCGGTTGCAAATTCCGCAAGTTCGATGATCCTTGCCCGCGTGGCGTTGTATTGCCCAAGAAGGGAATCAAACACGTCCGATGTAACAGGCGCGAAAAACTGGTTTGATTCGCCGGCATCGAAAACTTCTGTCATAGCTCTCTGCTCCTTTTTTGTTGGTGAAACTATGATAGCTTGTGTAGCTCGCAACGTCTATATTAGAATGACACCAATGACCGGCGGATGTGTGTGTGGTTTCTGCGGTGGAATGAGGATGCTGTTATCCACCGCCCGCCTGCGGCGGCCCGTGGATAACAGCACCGCGCCCCTGCCTCTTGCGGGCCGGGCGCTTCCGCATTCTGCGGGGCCGGTCCGAAACCATTAGCGGTTTGACGTATCCCGAAACTGGACTACAATGTACATACCATGTACATGTCAATGGGTGGCAAAATGGCGACAGCAACGGCACGAATCGTCGTGCAGGTAACGACGCAGGAAAAGAAGGCAATCGGGAGCCGGGCGAGGCGGCTGGGCATGAACGTGAGCGAGCTGATGCGGGAAGCGGCGCAGCGGTTCACGCCCCCGGACGAGGACAGCGAGGTTCTCGCACTCGTGGAGCGGGTCAACGCTTCAACGCAGGAAGCTAACGCGGCGCTCGATGACGCGCTCTCGTTCATCGAAGAATCGAACAAGCGGATCGCCGCGATGAACCAAGGGGCTCGTTGATGGGTGTAACGGACAAGGTTTGGGATGCTCTGACGACTGTTATCAAGATGAACGACAAAGTGGTGTCGCTCGCAGGAACGGTCAAGGAACAGCAGACAAAAATTGAAAACCTGACGGAACGAGTGATCCGCCTTGAAGCGACGCTTGAAATTGCGCTGCGTCTCTCGCCGGATCAAAAACGGATAGGAAACTGAGGATACGATGCCGACGCAAAGACAGCGGGTTGAATCGGGCAAGCGGAACTACGCCGGCTCGGGAATCGAAAGGCGCAACACGGCACTGTCTGTCGCGTCGCGCACTGGTGCGATACGGATGGCCGACGTGAAACAGGAACGGCTCACGCGTATCAGCTCGCGCGTGACGACCGTACTGGACTACTGCACGGATGCAAAGGTGGCCGCTGACCAGATTGACGCCGGAAACGAGCCGTATCTGCTCGTCGCTGGCGTGTTCAACCAGGGCGAGTATCTGACGATACCGATCTACGACCGCAGGATTGAGGCGATAGAGGCCCGAACGGGGCTCTGCTGGATTCATCTTTCGCGCGGCGACGCGCTCGTAAAGCCTGACACGCTGGTGTACTGGAAATAGGAGTCAAATATGGAAAAGATAACGGTGGGTGAGCGGGCCGCACTGGAACGATTGATCGGCCATGCGCAGCGCGAGACAGGTCAGGCACGCCGCGTTGCAGACTTTCTGCTGGCGTGGTGGAACCCGTCGAACTGCGGCGGGTTCGACATCACGACCGCTTGGGGACTCGATGAAGAAATCGCGGCGGACGTGGTGACTGTCTTCGGGCTCGCCGTCCGGTGCAACTCATACCCGGATACACTCGGCTACAAAAACCAGTTTGAACATATCGTTCGAGCGTGGCGGCCGGAGCTTGTTAGCTAAGGCAAAGTATGGCTGGGGACATCCATAACATGCTGGTCGCGCTTGGCGCGCGATGGCTGAAACAGCAAGGGTTCGGCGTAGTCGCGACAGAACTGGTTGCGGCGGGGATTACTGAGCAGGCTGACGTGATCGGGTTCCGCTCGAACTGTTCGGCTCTGATCGAAGCGAAGGCTTCGCGGGCGGATTTTCTTGTCGATCATCGCAAGCCGCATAGGGTGGCCGGCGGGCTTGGTGTCTACCGCTTCTACCTGTGCCCGGCGGGCGCCATCCAAGCGGAAGACCTGCCGAGCGGCTGGGGGCTGCTGTATGCCGATGGCAAGCGCGTAGTGGACGTGATACGGCCTACAGGCAATTTGTGGCCGCAGTACGGGGTGCAGGCCGGTGATTGGGCCAAATTCCAGCATGCGTCGAATGCAGAAGCGGAACGGCGCGTACTGTACTCGATTGCGCGTCGTCAAAAGGTTGCATAGCGAAAGGTGAGGTAACAGACATGAAACTTGGCGTCGAAAACGTCGAAACGATGACCCCTGAGCAGGAACGGGATTTCTGGACCGTTTTTTCCGGCGATGTCGCCCGCGACGATGGCTCGGCGGTGAAGCAACATTTTGCCGCCGGGAACCCGGTGTATTGCCGGATGCCGGACACGCCCGAAGGATTGATTGAAAAGCGCTTTCCTGACGGTCGGCGTCAGTACGTGAAGTGGGAGCGCGACGGCGAACATGTGGTCTCCGAGGCGCGAGCATCGTGACGGCAGAACACGCGCAGAGGCCGCAGCTTTGGATCGTCGCCGGCCCCAATGGCGCGGGCAAGACAACACTAACAGGCAAGCACTTTGCCGGCCGCGTCCCCGTTGTGAACCCTGACGACATTGCCAACCGGATCAATCCCAACCATCAAGGATCGCGCGCGACGATGTTGCGAGCTGGACGAATCGCAATCGCAGAACAGCAGGCGTTGCTTGCGAAAGGAAAGAGCTTTGTTGTCGAAACGACGCTGACGGGAAAGCGGGAACTGAAGCTGATGCAGCACGCCTCTGCGCTGGGTTACAAGGTCAATCTCCTGTTCGTCGGTGTGCATGATGTCCAGCTATCGGCGTCTCGGGTCGCGCAGCGCGTCGCGGTAGGGGGACATGCGGTTCCTGCCGAGGATATATTTCGGCGCTTCAGCGTTAGTCTTGCTCACCTTGGCGAAGCGTTACCGCTCGTGGACCGAGCCTTGGTGCTCGACAACAGCGGGCTTAAACGGCAGCTCTTGCTTTCGGTGGAAAACGGGCAACTGAAGTACGGTTCGCGGAACCTGCCAGAGTGGGCGAAGAGCGCGATCCCGGCGTCGTTGCAGAAAGAAGCGAGCCAGCGGCGCGCAATGAGAATCTAACGAATGGGGCAAACAGTGAGAACGTTGATTGTGTCGGCATCGCGAGGCGTGTTTCTTGACACCTGTTTCGGCGGCTTGGTTTTCTCGCGGCAGGCCAGCGTGTTGTATTGCGAAGCCGAAACCTTTGCCGACGTGATCGACGCAAAGCGATTTATCGCGCGAGTCCATGACACCGAAAATACCGCCTGGCAGTTCCCGGCGGACCTGTCTTTCGTGGCGGTGAAGACGGCACGGCAGTACGCGACGATGGCCGAGTGTGTGGCGGCCGGACAGCCGGCTTGGGTGGTGACAGAGGCCCGCCCGTTCGCCGTGAACCTTGGCAACGTGACCGGGCATACGATGACCGTGGGGCCGGTCAGCAGCGGAAAATCGACTAGCGCGTTGGCGGTTATGGCGGCGCTCAAGGGCCAGCGGCCGATGTGACGTGTAGAGGGTCGGCGGGTGCATCCTGCGCCCGCCTGTCGGCGTTATCGCGCCTGCACGTCAACGTGGGTCACGTCCCCCGCTTTGACCCGTTCCTGAATCATTCTGTGGGCCGCTTGGATTTCGCCCTGCGAGGCGATTTCCATTTGCCGGTCATGGATCGCGAGCGCATCGCGGATCATGCGGTAGCAGTCGTCGGATATGATCCAGCGGCCGGCGTCGAGGCTGATTGCGTTTGAAGCTACCAGTGCGTCCTGCGCAGCAGCGATCCTGTCATGACCATCGGTGCAAACACCCAGCTCGGCCAGAGCTGCAGCGAGGTTGATCGAGTAGGCCAGTTGGTTCATGTTGGAGTTGTTGCCGTGGCCGTCCTTCAACGCATCAAGTGCAAGGTAGCAGGCGATGCCGACCGTCGTTGCGTTGGTCGCGGGCAACGGCGCTGCCCGATTAAGGACCAGCCGCATCAGCGCGGACGAGCTGCGCTGGCGATGGCTGGCCTTGTGAGGATGCTTTCTCATGCGCTGGCTCTCACGGTTGCAAGCGGAAGCTCGGACAGGTCTACACAGAAGTCCAGTTCGACGCAGTTATCTTTAGCTAGACGACGAGCGAGACGCAGTTGCCGTTCGTTCACAAGATCGCACGTCAGAATAAGGTCGTGCGTTCTGACCTCGACCACAAAGTAGTTTCCCCGTGGACCTGAACGCCGCTGAATACTCACCCTTCTAATCAGTTCGGCATCCTCTGCTTGCAAGACAGCGTGACGGGCGATGTCGATTGCAGTTCCGATCTGTTTTTCGTCTTGCCCGGATGCTTTCGTGCGCTCAACCGCGAGCGCGGCAATTGCCCCGTTGAGGGCGTCCGTCATGGTCTGTATAAGTGACATTCTCTGCTCCGTTGTGGTTTTTATGCCGGGGAAACACCGGCATTGACACAATGATAGCAGCCGTATATCATCATGTCTATATTCAACGGGAAGCAAAACCAACCGGGAGCAAATATGAGTCAACGCACGCTAGTCACGGAACTCGAAGGCATCGAAACTACAGTCCTGATGGGCTGGGATCGCCCGCTTCAGTATCACTTCATGGTGATCGAGCAAGGCGGAAACGACCCGCTCTACAGCAATCTGGACGATGACGGCTCGGTGGATGCCGACCTTCAATATTTTCTCGACAAAGCAAAGCAGTTTGGCATCACGATCCCCGATGCAATGGTAGAGCGGTTGAAGCAGGACAAGGGAAACGACACGGGAAATGCTGTGTCCTACTTCGATCAACAGGGTAAGGAAAGCACACCCAGCCAGAAGGCTCGATGAAACGCCGAGTACGGCATATCAACCAACGGGGACTGGCATGGGCGTCTGGATTGAGTTTCGTTGCGAAAACCGGAGCAACCCGTCTGCTGCGGGACCATCGCGCGGTCGATGCGAATCGCACGAGAACAACGGGCCTATGGAGATGGCACGAGAGACAAACGACGGCGTGCTGGATGCACTGCGGTGCCTTGGCAACGAGGCGCGTAAAAGTGGTTGGAAGCGCACTCGGTACGGGTGGATTTGCGCCTATTGCGCGGCTCAGCCTACCGTGCTGACGGAGTTAAAGGCGAGCTGGGAGGAAAGTGTTGATGAGTGAAGAACAGAAGCCGTCCGCAGGCGAGACTTCGGCTGGATCGAGCGAGGAATATAGCCCGATGGACTTCGTGTATGCCGGTCTCCGGCTGAATGCGAAGGGCGAGCGATTCGTTTCAGTCCGCGTTGTACTGGACGTGGGCGAGCTGGGCGACGAAATGCTTTTTCAGTACAGCCGCTCGCGTGATCTAAATGTGGGCGGTATCTATCGCGGCGCGCAGTTTTCGAAGTCAGGAGCGCGCGGACTCGACAAAAACCACCTTCGCTATTCCGGCCGGTGGCCCGACGAGGCAATGCGGATTCACTGGTTAAGCGTGCATGACGCAGCGGAGGCCGAGCGGCGAACCCGAGCAATGGAAACAGAAGAGGGCCGGGTGAGCGATCTGGAAAAAGCGCTTGTACCGGCAAGGCAGCTCTATGAGTCGCTGCGCCGCCGGTACGACAAGGCGGGTCTTGTTGCCTTGGAACAGGCCGTCCTCGCGGCTCTCCGTACCCCGCTGCGAAAGGTCGAATCGGACAATGGGAAAAAGGCAGACTGAAGATCGACGGATACGATGCCGATAACCTAATATTGGCTCAATGATTTTTGACGGAAAAGACTCATGATTAAGGCGCTCTTAGTTGCTGCGGCTGTATCCGTGGCGAGCTTATGCACTGCCGTCTCGGCAGCGCCAAACTTGCGGGGCTTGCAAATTGGGTGGAAGGTTCACCAGCCGACGCGCTTTATCGTCTCGGGCGTATTGCGGCAGGACGGCACGACGGACGTTATTAAGCCGATCCACGCCATCGTCACCGCCGACAACAACAGTGCAGCGGTTGCGAGCTTTGCGCGCACGGTGGGTCAACAGTATCCAGGCTACACGCTCATAGCAACGCTGGCCTCCCCGGTCCCCGCTGTCGGGACGTGCGAGAACAATATCTGAATCGGAAACAAGATGGTTCTTAATAAGTGGAAAGACGGTTCCGCTGGTCATCTGAAGGCAATGGCGGCTGCATTCGTCAACGCTCTCATCTACGCCAGCATCTTTACCGTCGTGGTGGTGATAGCCAGTCATTTCGTCTGAGGCGAGAAAGATGACCTTAAAATCGAGTCTTGCAGTGTGGCTCTCTGAAGGTGAAACTCTTCCGAATGGTGCCAAGTCGCGATATACGCGCGGCCAAAATATACTCGGGCAGATGCTGTGCCTTCTGGCCCTTGCCGTTTTGATTCCGATTGGAATGCTTGTGATCTTCGCTGCAACGAGCGTGCTGGGACGCGAATCAGCCGGGGCGCTGGCGGCGCACGGGGTCAAGCTCGGTATTCTGAGTCTCTTTTGATCGAAGCGAAGCAACAACGGAAAACAGCGATGGATACTCAAGCCTCTCGTGCGACAGAACTGGAAATGTCAGCGAGCGCAAACGCGCAGCGAAGCACGGCCGGAGCGTTGATCGAAAAACACGCACTCGGCTCGGCCGGTTTCTGTATGTTGATCGTGTTAGCTCTTACAGGTATTTCCGGTCCACTTGACACGCCATTGCGATTTTCCCTGTGGTTTGCATGCGTAGGGATACCGCTGTTTTTGAGCCTATACGTAGCGAAAGAAGAGATCGAAGCGCTACGCAAGTGTGCCGACGCAAAACGCGACAAAGCGCTTTCGCTGGTCTCGTATGTGAGCTATTGCGCTCTCCTGTTCTTGGGCTTGTCAATCACTATGTTGGCTGCACATCGCTCGCCGCTTCTCGGCCTTGTTTTCTTCCTGTCTGCGATGTCACCGTTCTGGCTTTCGGCAGCATTGCGCAAGATCACGACGTAACGGGAGACACGTTATGCAAGCAATCAAGGCCAACTGGCGCTTGACATTTAAAATCGTGTACGTGGTTCTCGTGTTTGGCAGTTTGTTCATGCTCGAGCACTCTTTGCCGCCGATGCCATTCGCCGTGCTCTAAAACACAGCATGAAACCGAGGAAAAGGGGCGGAAACGATGAATCTCACTGAACGGGACGGAAAACATGGATAAGGCGATGAAGGTTGCTCCGAGCATGGAACGTCTACCGCGCTGGAAAGACTGTTTGGTTTTTGCGGTCGTCGGTCTGACGATCCTGATTGTCGCGTTGCTCGCGAAGGGTTCGGATGCGGCGATGTGGTTCGGCGTCCGTTGGGGCGGCTTGACGGCTTCGCTGTGTATGGTGACGGCCTTCCGTCGACGCAATGGCAGGTAGCCCACGGAAAACGTCCATGACCAACGGCAACGATAGGACGGGGAGACATGAAATCCGCGTGGGATCGCGTCAGGCTTAGAGTGACCGGATGGGTTGGTCCCGCACCCGAGGGCGGTGACGAACTACGCACCGGAACCGGTCGGCGCTACCAGATCATTACCGTAAATGGCCGAACTCTGGAATGCCTGGTGTTGCCGGCTGACGCGGAAGTTCAAGGGCGCGTGTTCCATTGGAAATGGGGCTCGCGGAAGAGCTAATAGCGCGGAACGAGTAGGCAATCGACGGGCGCGGTTTGGGACCGGTACAATCTGGCTTCCCCCAATCTAGTGCCCCGCACGCGCAATGGCGACACAAGAAAATCCGGTCCTGTACGGCGAAGAGGCCGCCGCACTCCGCAAGAAGGCCGGACTTACCCAGCAACAATTATCCGAACGCTGGGGGTTAAGTCGCTCGCAAATCGGCCGTTATGAGAGAACGGGATGCCCCGTTCCTCCACGCGAAGCTGATGCCTACCGTGGCCTGACCGTCAAGCAATCAATCTAGCGCCAAAATGTTGCATGGGCGCGGCAAATGCTGCATCCGTGCGGTAAAATACAGCCCTTACGGCTATGCCGCTAAAGGGGGCGCGTCTGTGATGCACAAACAATCAGGAACGAGCGAATGCCAGGTAAAGGCGGGGCGTGCGGCATGCGTGCCGCGCAGTCGATTCATGCCCGGCCGAACCTGGCCGGCGTCGTTGATGGGGAAGGGTATGGGATTGAAAGTTTCGCGGCTCGCGATGGCGGTGTGTTGTGCTGCGGGCATGGTGACGGGGCTGCTCTGCGTAGCAGGGCCGGCGGTCGCGCAACAGGCGTCATGGGATGACGGGCAAGACGATACGCCGATGAAACCAGTTGTAGACGGGCAGACATCCGGCGGAACGTCGGCATTCGAATCTGCGGCGGCCCCGCTAGCGGCGTCAGCATCGGTTCCGTACAAGCACTATTCCAACAATCGGCAAACTAACGCGAGACTGAACGCAGTCTTCGACATCATTGCGACGCAAGGGGACGGGCTCGTGTGGGACAGCGAGCATCACCTTGTGCAACCGAAGACGCCTGTCGGTAATGCCGCCGAAGGCGGGGCAGGTGCGGCGGGCGTGAAAACCGCAGCGGTGTCCGCACCGAAAGTCAAAACGGCCGCCGTGGGCGGGCCGGCCAGCGCGGCGCTTGCCGCGTCTTCCGCGACAACAACGGTAGCGAGCGCGGCAGCGCCCATCGTTGCGTCAACGCCATCGACGCCGAGTGCGCCGCCGGCTCCTGTGCCGCAAACGTGGGCTTTTGCTGCGAGCGGATCGTTACAGGAGACGTTGATTTCATGGGCACGACAAGCGGGCTGGGAAACGCCGGCTTGGCAGGCGTCGCAGCCGTACACCATCATGAGCACCCAGCCGATTACCGGGACGTTCCTCGATGCCGTCAAAGCCATCGCGACGGCCGAACCGGGTCTCGACATAAACGTGTCGATGACGAAGCGGACACTAAAAATTGTCGATCACAAAGGAATATAGACATTGTGATTGACAGCGTATTTCACACCGTCTATAGTTGAGTCATCACAAACCACGGGAGAACGTAGTGCAAAAGAGGAACTTGATTTCGGCGGCGTCCATGCTGACGGCCGCTACGCTGGCAGCGGCCATCTTGACCGGCTGCGGCGGCGGTGGTGGTGGCGGCAGTTCGCAGACGCAATCGGGTACGGGGAGCGGCGGCACGTCGACCCCTGTGACGCCTGCGAACGCTACCGATCCGTACACGGGTTCGCCGGCCACTGGAACGGCCACGGCGCAAATCTCTGGACAAGTGGTGAGCGGCCCCACGACCGGGGCAACGGTCATGGCTTACGCGCTCAACGCGGACGGCACGAACGGCACTGCTATCGGCTCGGCCGTGACGGATGCGAGCGGTGCGTTCACCATGACGCTGACGCAAGCCCCCACGGGAATGATTCGGCTCGTCGCTACGGGCGGCACGTTCACGTCGGAAGCGGACAGCTCGACGCAGAAAAACGTTTCGATGGAACTGGTTGCGCCGTATGTCACGACGACGCTCAATTCGTTCGTGATTACTCCGCTCACACACTATGCGTCGCAGCGAATCTCGTATCTCGCCTCGCAAGGCAAAACGCTTTTGCAGGCATATGCAACCGCTTCGTCGGCCGCGCTTCAGCTCGTGACGGGAACGGACGTGATCGATTCGACCAACCGGACGCATGGGGGTGTCGATTACCTGTCCATCGTGCCGGGCTCGACGCAAGACACGCTGAATTCGTACTCGGATGCACTGACGGGCCTCGAATACTACGGCGTGAAATACGATCTGCCGTCGCATACGACACTGCGGATTCTGGTTGCCACAACGCTCGCTGGGCAGGACAACGTGACGGACCAGAACGGCCAACCTGTCAACGTGGGACAGTGGTCGGCGGGAACGTTTGACGAGACTCAGGCTCCTACGGTCGCAACGATGACCGGCGGTATCTCGGTGCAGGATGGCGTAACCAGCATCGTGCAGCAGATGGATGCGGTTGTGGCGTGCAACAGCGGCGATCACGCGAGCTTCTACGCGCGGTTCCCCCTCGCGACCGGGCAATCGGACTATCTGGATACGTCGACGTGCGCCACCTATACGTCCAACATGAACACGATCAAAGCGAAGATCACGACCAATAACCGGGGCAAATTCCAAGGCTGATAAACCTCGGCAGTTGCCGCCCAAGTAGTGAGAATGGCCCGGAGAAGTCCGGGCCTTCTTGTTTGTGGAGCGCATTCACACCTTTGTTAAGATATTCGGACAATAGTCTGCTGCGGACTATAGTCAACAAGGCGAAAATTCCGGCCATATAGATAGGCCGAGAATTTGAACAGCCCAGCTAACTACGCCTTCGGAAAGGCGCTCCGTTCCCTACGAGCTAGACGGGGCATGTCGCAATACAGCCTGGCTAACGAGGCTAACCTCGACCGAAGCTATATCTCGCTGCTCGAACGCGGGCACCGCTCTCCCACGCTCGAAACAATGTGTTCACTCGCCCAAGCACTGAACGTCTCTATCGGAGAAATGATCTTCGTCGTTGAGTCGTTTCTGAGTGCCAAGAAGTAACCAGTTGGGCGTCAACGTTGTGGCTCAAAATTGACAGACTCGAATGAAGAGGGCGGATCACTAAGCATCCGTCAGGCGCTGAAGAAGTACAACGAACGCATTTCGGTCAACAAAAAAGGCTGCAAGCAGGAGAAATACCGCGCCTCGACCATCTGCAAGACATTTCTTGGGAAAGTCCCAATCAGCCAAGCCACTACAGTAGACATTGCGAACTACCGAGATATCAGGCTTGCGACCATATCGAGAACGACTAACCGGCCGGTCTCACCAAATACAGTTCGCCTCGAACTTGCCCTGTTGAGTGACCTGTTCAACATCGCTCGTATCGAGTGGGGTGTTGCCGTCGACAACCCCGTTATGCGAGTTCGCAAGCCAAAGATTCCGCCCGGCCGGGAACGGCGTTTGACCTGGGGTGAAGAGAGGCGAATCCTTCGCGGTGCATCGCAACATCGCAACGAACAGTTCTACTCGGTTGTCGTGCTCGCCATCGAGACGGCGATGCGGCAGGGCGAAATCCTTGGCCTGACGTGGGAAAACATCGACCTGCGCGTTCGGATAGCCCATCTGCCGGCGACAAAGAATGGAACGAAGCGCGACGTGCCCCTATCTTTGCGGGCCGTCGACGCGCTGACCCGGTTAGGCGTCAAGACAGAAGGCCCGGTGTTTAACTACACGTCGGCCGGCTTCAAGTCCGCGTGGCGAACACTGCTCCAACGTATCGGCATGATGGACCTGCATTTCCACGACCTCCGGCACGAGGCGATATCGCGGCTTTTCGAACTAGGCACGCTAGACATGATGGAAGTTGCGACGATCAGCGGTCATAAGTCGATGCAGATGCTCAAGCGATATACGCACCTCAAAGCGTCGAACCTAGTTGCGAAGCTAGACGGCAAGAAAGTGCTGAACAAAGGGCGACGCGTCATTTCGCAAACGGTAGTCCCTTACCCGGCGGCCGTCTCGAAAACCGAAGACGGCTTTGTTCTTCAGTTCATGGACTTTGAGCACCTGCGCCTGCAAGGGCGTGATGCCGACGAGGTTGCCGCTCGTGCGCGTGACGTACTGTTGCGCGAGCTGGTGAACATCATGAAAGGATCGAAGAGGGCACCGCTGCCAACGCCACCGCTCGAATATTGCGACAGCACGCATGTACTGTTGATAGACCCTTTGTAGGGTTCGCCTTGCCAATCCGGTGTGTGGACGGGGATGGCGCAGTTCAACCCGAAGGTCTACGCGACAGCCAACGGTAACAGCGGGACCATAGGGCCGTATAACTGGTGTTTCCCGATGGATACGACTATCGGCGAAACGAGTGCCTATGGCACATGGGGCGTCAATCTTGTCGCCGATAATGGGCCGGGGAACCGCTACTTCCAGGCATACAACTCCAAGAGCGGAGGCCAAATAGTCTATGCGTGCTTCTAGTTGCCAATCCGGTGTCTGGAAGGCGGCCGGTTCCCCGATGAGCATCAGCGCCTTGTATGACGTGTCCCAATCGACATCGCCGGATTTGGGATGGCACTCGTTCTGCTTCGTGGCGGGATCTTCTGGATACCCGGAGGGCGGCATAAATCACGTATGGCCCGCTGCTGGCCCGAATGGAAACGGGCAGTACGATTGGAATGCCACGAGCCAGATTTGGAACGGTAATGCCGACGTTGATTTTTGGGTGACGTGTGTGAATTGATCGCCTTGCCAATCACGTCGTTGATTGCGATTGGTGCCCGGTCCGGCGGCGCCCCCTTCATGAGTGCCCGCACACGTTGCACGATCGCTGCGGCGCGATTGCCCTGGTCTGTCATGTGACTCACGCAACCCTCTATTTCTTCCATGTTCGGTGGCTGGCGATGCAGCCAGCGCAGACATGCTTCACCGCTCGTGACGATGGCGGCGAGGGGCTGTCCTACTTCGTGAGCAATTGACGCACTCAGCTCGCCCAGCGCCGTTATCCGGCTTACGCGTTCAAGTTCGCTTTGCGTATGCCGTAACTGCTCCTCCGTTTGTTTCGCGCCGGTCACGTCCATTACCGCTCCGATGAACGCCCGGTTATCCGGCTGACCGCTCGCTGACCTGCCCACCACATGGAGGTGCTTGATGCGTCCATCAGGAAAAAGCAGACGATGCTCGATGTCAAAGTCGACAGTGAAACCACGCGCCCTTGCAATCTTCTCGTCGAACAGGGGGAGATCGTCTGGATATACGCGCTGCCGGACCAACTCGATGTTGGGCGCGACGGCCAAGTCGTATTCGAAGATGGAAAAAGTCTCGTCGGACCAGAAGAGTTCGCCGCTCGAAATGTTCCATCCAAAGCTTCCGGTCCTGCTCAGTTTCTGCGCTTCGGCGAAATATTGCGCCTGACTCTTTCGCAGCAGGTCCTCGGCGTGCCTGCGCTGCGTGATGTCATTATTGGTCTCAAGTGTGGCTAAGGGATTGCCCGCGCTGTCGCGCTGTAGTGCCCAACGGCTCGTCACGATTATTTTGGTGCCATCCCGCCTCGTGTGAATCAGCTCGCCCTCCCACTGACCGTCGCGATGAAAAATCCGCTGGAGCTGGTCACGGGGCAGGGGGAACACCGAACTCAGAAGTTCGTCGATGAACTCGCCAATCGCCTCTTCCTTGGTCCATCCATAGAGTATTTCCGCCGCCTGATTCCAGTACGTAATCACGTCGTCCTTATCGCGTACGATGATGATGTCGTGAGTCAGTTCCAGCAACTGCGCCTGAGCGCGCTGCGTTTTCTCCACGCGACGAATTCGCCTGACAAAGGTAGTAATTGCGATCGACGTGACGAGAAAGGCAAGCAGGGAGAATAAATCCCGGGGTTTGCTAACGTGGATGCTATGGACCGGTTCCGTGAAAAAATACCCGAGGAGCATCGCGCCAATGACCGAGAAAAGCGCGGATGAAATGAAGTTGTCCAGCAGCGACAGAAGAACAACGACAACGAGAAGACAGAAGCCGGCAGTGCCCAGTTCCTGGTCCCACAGGACACAGGCTGCGGTAACGGCTCCGAGCGCGATGCAGCCTCCAGTCCACAATGTCGCGAGGTACCGCCAGCTCTTGCTTTCATGTGAAGAAACTGTCGCGCGCACAGAATATCTCCCTTTGGCGCCGCCGCGTAGCCGCTTGCAGCGGTCTCGCGACAATAGTGGATGTTTCCGGCTTCTTTTTCTATCCAGTTTTCATTCTAGTCCCTTGGTGGCTTTAATCACGCTCGTTTCCAGACTGTTCGGGGAAATGCGCCAGCTAGTCTTCGGCTCTCGCCAGGACTTGAACACTGGCGTTCAGGATGATTCGAGGTATCCGAATGTATAAGTGGATTATGTTCACGTAGAACTGCAGCGACCATTCGTAGGATAGTTTTCCTGGAATCGCGAGCCTATCCTGAGTTCATGGACTGGCATTTTCATTTTGATGTTCGCGATATCAAACGTGCTGCATAACCGGGTTCCTATCGGGTAGCAACGCGTACGACGAGTTCACCGTTGCAGATCAACTCACGGAGTCATGACATGAGCGCATTGGAGAAATGGCATAAACGATCGTTGCAGGTCCGTGTATTGGATCGCTGCGATGAATGCGGTGAGTTGAAGGAGGACGTTCAGAAGCGCGTGAGCCTTTGGCCGAATATTACCGCTGTCTGCTGTGCGATGTGCTTCACCGAAAAGACCACGGAATGCAAGGGATTTGCAGTCTGCGAGTAGCCAGCAATGGCCGGAGAGAGATGACCGTTTTGACGTCCATGACGAAGGGCGCCGCGGTCGCTGTCAATGGCGAATGGACCCGCTACTCAGGAAGAGAGAGGTTGCCATGTTTACCTATTCGATTCGTTATCGCGATGTCTTCGGCCGTTGGTCGATTGGGTTCGCACTGGCCGCTTCGCAGTTTGACGCAGAAGCGATTGCAATCTGCCGATATGGTACTTTCCATTCCGTCAGCCGTTTTGGTTGACGGTTTCCGTCTCTCAGCTATTGCATGCAGATGGTGGCGAAGTCCACCGTGCGGCGATAGATACTCCTGCCAAGCCACGGCACGAACGTGTACTCGGTATAGGCATTGCTTCCGATGTGAATCCAGTTGCGTAGAACATGTGACACGATGATCCTTGGACACGTTGAGAAACGAACCGGTCGGACAGCCATCCGGAAGTGCCATGTGGTCGGGCCAAACCGCGAGCTTTGCACCGTATTGATCGCGAGCGTGTCGCGATAAGAGAAGGGTAGGATTAGCGGGCGGGCGAGTCTACTCTGCGTCTGGATATGCGAATGCCGCATTAGCGTACCCGGCCTATACGAATGTATAAGCACGAGGCAACCAGAGCGGCAAGCGCCATGACGCTTCTGGAAGATCGGTACTCGTCAATGACGGCCGTCGGGAATGCAGGGTTTGATACCCAGCGACTCGGCCTTGCGGACCAGGTCCGGCATCGAGCGTGCGTTCATTTTTCGCATCACCTGTGCACGGTGGACCTTGACTGTGATCTCACTCAGGTTCATCGCAGAGGCAATCTGCTTGTTCAGCAGGCCGGACAGGACAAAGCCCATCACCTCTTTCTCGCGCGGCGAAAGGCACTCGTATGAAGCGCGCAGACCGGTCAAAGCCGCTTCTGCGGCGAGCCGCCCGCTGTCCTGCGCTAATGCCTGAGCCACTGCGTCGAGCATGTCCTGGTCTTTGAACGGTTTCGCCAGGAAATCGAGCGCGCCTGCCTTCATTGCCTTCACGCCCATCTCGATGTCGCCATGACCGGTCATGAACACGACGGGAATGAGCATGCCACTATTGACGATTTCCTGATGAAACGCCATGCCGCTTTTTCCACGCAGCCGCACGTCGAGGATGAGGCAGCTTGGGCCAGCGGAGTGAGGGGACTGGAGAAATTCGTCCGGGGACCCGAACGTCTCGACGCGCAGGCCTACGGAACGCAAAAGCAGGTCAAGGGCCCGCCGGACGCCATCGTCGTCGTCGACAACGTAGACGACGGAACCTTCGCTTGCTTTGGACTCGTTCATCATTTGGCGGGTCGGTCTAGTAGTCAACTGGACATCTCGCGAATTCCGGCGAATCCCGGCGATTGCCGCCTCCCAATGTCGCCTTGTCTTGCGTTCATCAATTTGCCGATGTTCCGCACTTCATTTGGCAGTCGCGTAATCTAATTGTAAATCTTTGCGAATCATCACGCGTTACTTTAATTGAGCCCCGCTTCATGCGGCTGGGGCTCCATTCAACAGGGGAATGCAACGTGCAGGTGACGCAACATTCGAGCGAATTGTCAGATCATTGAATGAATCTTCGCGGACAGGTGCTTCGTCGAAGGCTCAGCGATTGTGCCTGCAGAAAGGTAAGCCGCTCATGAAACGCTTATACATTCGTATCATTTCCGTAAGGAGATTTCCCATCTACGATGAATTCGAGTGGCATGCCATACGGATCTGTCTGGCACGCTTCGCTTCCAGTCTGCCGAGGCCCGTCGCTTGTGTCTTCTCAATTCATTTCCATCGTCGATGACGATGAGGGTGTCCGGGTGGCGACCGCAAGTCTGGTTCGTTCGCTGGGGAGGCAGGTACGCGTGTTTTCCTCGGCGGAGGAATTTCTGGAGTCAGGTTTAATCGAGGCGACGTCATGTCTGATTTCGGATATACGGATGCCGGGCCTGTCGGGAATCGAAATGCACGACCGCCTGCTGGCTCTCGGGTACGCGATTCCGATCATTTTCACCACGGGATTCCCGACTGCTGCCCTCGAGGCCCAAATCCGGGCCAGAGGTGCCCCCCCTTTCCTCAAGAAGCCTGTTGATGCCAGGACTGTCGAGCGCCTGCTCGATCTCGCGCTGGATGGGCCATAGCGCGCGGCCGGTTCGCCGGCGCGAGTTATACGCGGGTATAACGTCCCTATCCCAATGCGCTGGCGCTCGAACCGTTCGTAGAATGGTTTCTCGTCCCCCGAATCTGTACAGTGTTTTCAAGGCCAATGCGCAAACGCAATGCGCCTGACAGGACCGTGCCTGCAATTGCGGTCCTTACTGTCAGCCGGTGGTGGCCAGTGCCATTGCGGCATTTCCGAAGGAGAGCAGCCGATGACCATCGTGCTTATCTACATGTCCGGCTTTCTTGCCGTCGTGGCGACACTGCTTGTCGCGATGAACAAGACCACAGCCTGTCCCGATCGTTAAAACGAAGACATACCGTATCTGTCTGCGACCGTTATCCGCATCCGCGTGATGTGACCACGTACATTTTCGATGTTGTGGAGGTTGTCATGTTCATCCAGTCCGATTCGATAGCACTGTCGTCTTCGTGCGAACTCGACCTGTGTACGTGGGCAAATGCCGTGTATGAAAAAGCCGTAGGAGATGGCCTCATTCATGTACCCTGGGAACCCGACGATGCGATTGTCCGGCGATTGGAGGCTTACTTCCACACAGGCTTGTCGCCTGCCGAAGCGGTGAGCGCGTGCTTCTGTCTGAACCACTAACGAGTGTGAATGGTGTGAACCAGGCCTGAACTTATCAACCGGTTTCAGACTGTTGTCGCTCTATCCGATTGACCGCTGCAGGAGACCCGCAGCAGGTCGCCTTTATCCGCCAGCGCTGGCGCTCGCCGACCTCATCGGTATAGCCGCCTCATGCAGTTTCCGTCAGGATGTCGGCGTTGAGGCCGAATTCGCGCGCAATCGATTGCAGCCTGTCGCCCCATTCCGCGACGCCGAAGACGTCGTGTACATTTTGCAGGCAGCTCAGCAGATTGACCGTCTGCGGGTCGTAGACGTTGATCTTCGCACGCAATAGCGCTCTTCTCAGCGCGGCGACACCCACATCCATATAGGCCGGCACTTCATTCGTCTGCTTGCTGATATAGCGAATGGGAACCCCTTCCATTGCGCTCAGGTAGTCACGTGGCTTGATGAAATTGCCGACAGGGCACCCGCCGCAGTAACCGCGATATGCGCCGCCACCGCGCGGCAGGAGCGATGCCCCGAGCTGCCGGAAAAGATGCTGGGCCGCCTTGTCAAAAATGACTTGCTGGCTTAGAAATTCGAGGGTCATGGGGTTCTCCTGCCGCAACCGGGTTTGCGCGATAGCCGGGTCTCGCTTTGTTCCGGGCAACAACCTGCTCGCTGCTTCTGCCGGAATGAGACAAGAGTAGGTTTTGCCGAAGCGCGAATCTACTCTACGGTGGGATATACCGATGCCGCGTTAGCGTAAGCGGCTTATACGGAGGTATAAACGTGTCAAAATTATAAATGCTTAAAGGTCATTAATTTAATGACATCCATGCTCTCGTGAAATTACTTCGCCGCGCCGAGAATGTCGCTTAACGCGGCGATGGCCGTATTCTCGGAGCAACCAGCATGTATGCAATTACCGGTGTGACAGGGCAGGTGGGTGGCGCGGCGGCACGCGCATTATTGAAAGCCGGGCATGCCGTGCGCGCTGTTTTACGCGACGAAAGCAAGGCGGCGGAATGGACGAAGCGGGGCGCCGAAGTGGCGATCGCGTCGTTCGACGACGCGGACGCCCTTGCCGCAGCGTTCAGCGGTACGGCGGGTGTCTTTGTCATGGTGGCGCCGAACTTCGCGCCGTCCCCGGGTTATCCGAATGCGCACGCTGCGGTAGCGGTGTTGAAAGAGGCACTGACCCGGGCACAGCCGGCGCGGATTGCGGCGCTCTCATCGGTCGGCGGGCAGCGTGAGTCCGGGCTCGGCTTGATCACGCAAGTGCATATTCTGAGCGTGAGCACGTAAATCGATGGGAATTCGGGGCGTTTTGAGCAGCTTGCGTGATGTAGCGGTGGGGGTCTCCCTCAGGCATCTTGCACAAACGACGCCCAAGGGAGAGTCTCGTGTCTGCCAAGAACCGAGACTTCCAGAGTGTGCCACGTGAGTGCCCGCGATCCCAACTTCTATCACCTGCTGTTACGTATCGATCAGGACTTCGCCGAACAGACCCGCGCGCAGCGTTGTCGCTGCGGTGGCGTACTCCATAGCGCCCGCTACCCGCGCAAGCCGCGCGGAATTTCATACGAAGCCCGCTGCCACTGCGAGTTCCGCTACAGCTTCTGCTGCGCCGACTGTCGCCGTCGTACCACGCCATTCTCGGTGCGCTTTCTCGGCCGGCGCGTCTACACCGCCGCAATCATGATTGTCGTCAGCGCCACGCGTGCGAGCGCCGGTACGGCCGCGGCAATGCGCCAGCTCGATGCGCTGGGCGTGCCACCCTCGACGATCGCGCGATGGCGGCACTGGTGGATGACCGGGTTTGTCGGCACACCGTTCTGGGCGCTCGGACGGGCGGCGTTCGTGCCGCCCGTCGAGACCGCACAGGTGCCGGCAAGCCTGCTCGAGCGCTTCGCTACCACGCAGCCTGCCGAGCCATTGCCATGCCTGCTGCGCTGGCTCTCACCGCTCACCAGCGGCAGCGCCGTGAGCACCCTGCGTGAGGGACGGTAACCGCCCGCAGAACTTGTCGCTCGCCCCCCTCGGACTGCGCCGGTAGTCTCGCCTCTCCCCCGAATCGCGGCGCGGTGCGCCGCATCCCTGGAGAGAGCATGACTGAACTTCACGATTTACCCCTGCGGGATCGTTGGGCGCGCCTGCGCTTTGCGGTTGTGGGCCCCTTGCTGGCAGCACCGCCTGAACCCGGGCAGGTGCGCGAACTCATCACCGCGCTGGCCGCCAAACGCTGGCGTCATCCCGTCACTGGCGACGATGTCCAGTTCGGCCGCTCCACCGTTGAGCGGTGGTTCTACCGGGCCCGCAAGGCGGCCCACGATCCGGTGGCGAGCCTGCGCGACCGCAAGCGCCCCAGCGGCGCCGGCGCAAGCCTGTCGCCTCAGGCGGTACAGGCGATTCGCGCGCAGTACCGGGAACATCCCGGCTGGACCTGCCAGTTGCACGTCGACAATCTCAAGGTCACGCTCGGCCCGGCGAACCTGCCGTCGTACACGACGGTGCGTCGTTATCTGCGTGCGCAGGGCCTGTCCCGTGAACGCAAGCCGCGTCATACCAGCGCCGGCGCGATGCTCGCACGCGATCGCCTCGAGAAGCTCGAGGTCCGCAGCTTCGAGGTCGAGCACGTCAACGCGCTCTGGCATCTCGATTTCCATCACGGCTCGCGCAAGCTGCTCACGCATGATGGCCAGTGGATCACGCCGATGCTGCTGTGCGTGCTCGATGACCGTTCGCGCGTCGTCTGTCACGCGCAATGGTTTCTCGATGAGACCGCACGTAGTCTGATCCATGGGCTCACCCAGGCGCTCCAGCGTCGTGGCCGGCCTCGCGCACTGATGACCGACAACGGCGCAGCAATGCTTGCCGAGGAGACGACCGCCGGCTTGCTCGCGCTCGGCGTGCTGCACCAGACGACCTTGCCATATTCGCCGTACCAGAACGCGAAGCAGGAAACGTTCTGGGCCCGCATCGAAGGGCGCGTGATGGCCATGCTCGAAGGCGAGCCCAATCTCACGCTCGAACTGCTCAATCAGGCCACCCACGCGTGGATCGAGCGCGAGTACCACCACGCGCATCATTCTGAGATCGGTGGCACGCCGCTCAAACGCTATCTGGCCGGCCCCGATGTGGGCCGCGAATGCCCGTCGAGTGACGCGCTGCGCGCCGCATTCCGTATCGACGTGACGCGCGCCCAGCGGCGCTCGGATGGCACCGTGAGTCTGGCCGGCACGCGCTTCGAGATTCCCTCGGCCTACCGGCACCTGCAGCGCGTGCACCTGCGCTATGCGCGCTGGGACCTGAGCGGCGTCGATCTCGTCGACGCCGGCAGCGGCGCCGTGCTGTGCCCGCTGCGGCCGCTGGACAAGGCCGCCAATGCTGATGGCCAGCGCAGGCGACTCGATGCCGTCAATGTCGAGCCGCCACCGGCCAGTGCGCCCGGCATCGCGCCGCTGCTACGCCAGATGCTGGCCGACCACGCCGCAACCGGGTTGCCGCCAGCCTGGATTCCCGCCAACTGGCAGGAGGAGGCATGAGCCAGCGTCTGCAAGCCCTCTACGGCCTGAAGTGGAACCCGTTCTCGCCGGAGCTTCCCCTCGAAGCGCTGTACGTGCCGCCGCGCGTCGAGAACTTCTGCTGGCGCATCGAGAACGCGCTCGTGCGCGAAGGCGGCTTCGCGATGATCCACGGCGAGCCGGGGACCGGCAAGAGCGTGGTCATGCGCGTGCTGGCCGAGAAGCTCGAGCGACTGACCGATCTGACAGTCGTCTCGATCAATCATCCGCAGAGCAACCTTGCCGACTTCTATCGCGAGATGGGCGACATCTTCGGTCTGGAACTCCGGCCGCACAACCGCTGGGGCGGCTTCAGGTCGCTGCGCGACCGGTGGATGTCGCACCTGCAAAGCACGCGCCGGCGCCCAATCCTGCTGATCGACGAAGCGCAGGAAATGAGTCCCGGCGTGCTCAACGAACTGCGGCTCATGGCCAGCGCCCGCTTCGATTCGCAGCCCCTGCTGTGCGTGGTGCTCGCCGGCGACACGCGCCTGACCGACAAGCTGCGGCGCGACGAACTGCTGCCACTGGGCAGCCGTATCCGTTCCCGCCTGGGGACCGAGAAGGCTTCGGCCGACGACCTGCTGGCCTGCCTCGAACATCTGCTCGCCAGCGCCGGCGCCCCGCAGCTGATGACACCGCCGCTGCGCCACACGCTGTGCGAACACGCGCTGGGCAACTACCGCGTGCTCACCACGCTCGCCAACGAACTGCTCACCACCGCCGCGCAGCGGGAACTGTCCGAACTCGACGAGAAGCTGTACTTCGAGGTCTTTGCACCATCAACACAGTCCTCGCGCCGCACGCCAGCGCGTCAACCCAACGGAGCCCGATGACATGTCCCGTAAAGCATCACCTCACAAACCCAACGCCTCCCGGAGCTTGCCATTGCCCGAGCTCTCCGACGAGGCAGCCTACATGATGCAGTTCTTCATCGAAGACCTCTATCTGTGGTTCAGCCGCGCCTACGCCACCCAGATCCGCCGCTATCGCGAGCCCTGGTACCGCGGTCCGACACAGCCGCCACACCAGAGCATTGACGAGCCATTCTGAAACGACAACGGGAGCTTCATCGCTCCCGTTTTACTTCGTCCCTCGAACATCATTTATGTTGCTCATTGCCCCATCGATTTACGTGCTCACGCTCACACTCCGTGACGGGTGGCTCGACATTGGTTTCGCCAGGCAATACCGCAACGAACCGGACATCGAGTGCGAAGAAGTGGTTCGCGAACCGGTCGTCCTCGCCGTTGCGTCATCGCATCCGCTTGCCAGACGAAGCAGCTTGCCAATCGCTGCATTGCGCGATGAACCCATGGTGGTTTTCCCTGGTATGTCACGACCGAGCTTCGCAGACGAGGTGCTACGGTTTTGCGAAGAGGCAGGCTTTACCCCCAATGTTGTCAAGGAAACCGAAGATTTGATGGCCTGTCTGACCCTTGTCTCCGCCGGGATTGGTCTGGCACTCGTACCAATTTCGGCTATGAGTATTCATCTACCGGGGGTCGCCTTCGTGAAAGCACTCAAGCCGAAGCCCACTAGCAGCGTGTACTGCGTGTACCGGAAGAATGAGCAAAATTCGAGTCTGCCGGGTTTCCTGAACCTGATTCGATTACTCCGGCGAACCGGGTATTGAGCGCGTAGGTCGATCACTTTCAGTGGCACAACCCGTGCAGATCTGCCCGGTTTTTCAAGCGCAAACTTCTATCTGGAAAGTTGTCCCCTAACCCCGAGGGGCGTCCGGCAAAGGCTTGCGAATACGTCATGTCGGGCGCGTAGCGCCCTCCCTCCTTATTCATTGATGCACCCGGTCTGATCAGGCGGCGCGGCGCCACGCCCGTGCTGCGGGTCGCCTCCATGTCGCGAGCGCGCCATCGACGTCAATTAATTGCAATTTGCAATTTGCAATAATTGAAATTTGCTCATATGATGGTGATCACGTGCCCTGGAGACGGGTGCTGATCAATCGGCTCGTTGCTCGCGCTGGGAACGAGACGGGATGGAACTTTTCAGAGAACGAAATTTTGTCTGATGGCTTGTGAGTTTGGTCCATACGTGGGCCGCGCCGTGGCCTGTCGGTGTTCGACGGAATTGGCATTTCGCTTTATTAGCAATGCAGCCTGACGAGGTAGAGCGTACCGCTTGGGCTATTGGTCTAAATAATAAAAAAGCTACGTGATTTCGAGCGATTGAATTGTCGTATTCATATAAATAATAGGCGGAGACATGTTTTCATTTCACGGTAAATGGCGGGCCTGGATCGTCGTGGCCCTGTTGTTCCTGTTCATGGTCATTAACTATGCCGACAAAGCAGTCATCGGATTAGTTGCCGTGTCCCTCATGCACGATATGTCACTGACGCCCAGGCAGTTTGGGTTGATCGGCAGCAGTTTCTTCCTGTTGTATTCCGTTTCCGGGATCGTATTCGGATTCGTCGCCAATCGCGTGAAGACACGCTGGATCCTGGCCTTTCTGGCCACTACGTGGGCCATCGTGCAATTTCCCATGATCGGCAACGTAAGCCTGCCCATGTTGATTGCGTGCCGGATCTTGCTTGGCGTGGGGGAGGGGCCGGCCTATCCGGTTGCGTTACATGCCTGCTACAAATGGTTCGATAACCATGAGCGTAGTGTTCCGAACGCGATCATTGCTCAAGGACCCTTTACCGGCATGATGCTGGCCGGACCGATCTTGACGTACTTCATCGTGCGTTACGGTTGGCATTCGGCATTCCTCGCGCTTGGGGTGATAGGCATCGTCTGGGTCGTGCTGTGGTTGCTTCTGGGTGCTGAAGGAACGGTCGACGTCAAGGGAGCAACACAGGAGCAGGACGATCGAGAGGTCGTGCCTTACGGAACGCTGTTGACCGACCCCACGGTCATCGGCAATTTCATTTTGTGGTTCGCTGCATTCGCTGTGGTGGCGCTTTGCTTCACGTGGATTCCAGCCTATCTGCGCATGGGCCTGGGCTATTCGGCGACATCTGCGGGATGGTTGTTTTCGATGATCATGGTGGCGCAGATTCCGGTCGCGATTGCGCTGTCGTGGGTTTCCGAAAAGCTGCTGGCCAATGGTATGTCATCCAGGATGGCAAGAGGCGCACTGGCTAGCGGTGCGATTGTCATGGCTGGGGCAATCTTCTGGGGTATTGGCTCAATCGCGAGCCCGGGAGCGAAGGTCGCGTGCCTTGCTGCTGGCAGCGCGATGATTCAGTTCATTGGGTGGCTGGGTCCGCTGATGCTGGGCGAGATCGTATCCGTGCGACAACGCGGGGCGCTGCTCGGGATACACAACTCGATCGGCACCGTGGCCGGCCTGGTGGCCCCCGCAGTAATGGGTTTCGTTATCAATGACACGCTCAACCCTGCCAAGGGTTTCGAGCATGGATTTGAGCTATTGGGAGCGCTGCTCGTGTTATCCGGACTGATTGGCCTCTATCTGGTCAACCCGGAGAAATCGAGGATGAAGTTCTCCCGACTGATTCAAACGAACGAGTCCCGGCGGTCTGCCGACGCCGGAATATCAAATCCGATCTCCCACGATGGTGGGCTCATCAAACAAGGTAAGGAGTAACTCCCGTGATTACACAACAAGAGAATGCATTGCTTACGAATACGGACGCGGATAGTCCGATGGGAGAGATGATCAGAAGCCATTGGATTCCATTTCTCTGCGAACACGAACTCCCCGCGGCTGACGCTCCACCGCAGCGTATCAAGTTGCTGGGAGAAGACTTGATTGTGTTCAGAGACAGTAACGGCAAGCTGGGCATGATTGACGAGTTCTGTCCGCATCGGGCCGCGAGTCTGTTTTACGGTCGCAATGAGGAAAATGGCATACGGTGCATCTATCACGGCTGGAAATTTGACGTCAATGGAAGTTGTGTGGATATGCCGTCTGAGCCGGCCTCAAGCACTATCCGGGAATGCATGAAGATCAAGTCTTATCCAGTACGCGAATTTGCAGGCCTGGCGTGGGTATATATGGGCAGCGAAACACCTGCCCCTGAATTGCCGCGATTCGAGTGGATGGAATATCCGGCATCGCATCGACATATGTCGCGTTGGCAGCAAGACTGCAACTTCCTGCAAGCGCTTGAGGGAGAAGTCGACGAAGCGCACGTCGCCTTTTTGCATCGTCGCCTGGACAATCCTCAAGTACCGAAGGAATCTCTGTTCGGCTCATATTTCCAGGAGGGCCAGGCGCCGCGCTGGAAAATTCTGGAAACCGACTTTGGCCTTGCTTGCGGGGCACGCCGTCACGTAAAGAATGACCAACCATTTTTCTGGCGTGTAGATCTGTTCTTGATGCCTTTTTACACCATGATCGCACCCAGTGACGATCAGAATTCACGGGTGTGGCGCGTGTGGATTCCACGTGACAATGAAAGCCTTTGGTCGATATGTGTGACCTACCGTAAAGATGGGCCACCTGATGCCGCTGAACTTGGCCTATGGAAAGACGGTGTTGTTGCCCATCGTAGCGTCATTCCAGGAACGACCACACCGGTAGAGAACAAGAGCAATGATTATCTGCTGGACCGCAACGTCCAGCGTGAGGTTTCGTTCACAGGCATTCATGGTGTCCGTGGGCAAGATGCGGTGGTAACTGAAAGTTGCGGTCCTATTGTGGATCGGTCGCGCGAACACCTGGCCTCCAGTGACACCTCGATTGTGGCAATGCGTAATCTCATGCTTCGCGCCGCCAGGGAAGTGGTGAACGGCGTGTTGCCGCGCACGAGTGCGGGCGGCGATATATATAAGGTGCAGAGCTATTCGGGCTTGCATGAAGATCCGACAGATTTTGACCATGTTCCTGGGGTACTCGAGACCATCGGTATTCAAACGAGAACTGAAAAACAGGCAAGTTGAAAGAGGAAAGAACATGTCACTATCAACAATGAATGGATTCGAAAGCAAGGTCGACGCGGATACGATGCACCTTACGGTTAGCGAAGTTGTCTCGTTGACTTGCAACACGAAGCTATTGCGGCTGCGCAGTACGGATGGTCGAATTCTTCCGCGGCATGAAGCGGGCGCACACATTGAGGTCAAAGTCACACTCCCCGATGGCCGGCAAGCCTGGAATGCCTATTCACTGATTGGAAATCCAGCTGATCGTTCGGTGTTTGAGATTGCGATCAAGCGGGAAGAGACAGGGCGGGGCGGGTCGCGCTATTTGCATGACGCGGTATCCGAGGGGGGAATATTGGAGGCGCGCAGGCCAGTCAACGGTTTCTCACTGGACGCAAGCGCTACCAGCCACCTGCTCATAGCAGGCGGGATCGGCATTACTCCGATTTACTCGCTGTCGTCGCAACTGTCCAGATTGAAAATCAGGCATCGTGTTATTTATTGTGTACGCGATATGGAAGATGCTCCGCTTCTCGAGCGGTTGAAGCAAAGTGCCTTCGCCGAGGTCGAGTGTCACGCGGATAACGGACAGATGCAGCGCTATTACGATTTCGAGAATCTGCTACGCGACCCGGTGGACGCGCAACGTATTTACGTGTGCGGTCCGGAGCCCTTCATCCGGGCTATTTCCCGAATCTGTGAGCGGCAGCAATGGAATCGCGGCACAGTGCGATCTGAAAACTTTGGTGGTATTCGAGGCGCTCCCAACCCAAAGTTGACCGTACATTTTGCAAAGAGAAATAAGACCATTGTGGTAGAGCAGCCAGAAACTATAGTCGATGCAATGGTGCGCAATGGGCTCGATCCGCTTTACGGGTGCAAGCGTGGCGAGTGTGGCATATGTGCAGTGTCGGTTATGAGTGGCGCGCCGCTTCATCGCGACATGTTTTTATCGGAAGAGGAAAAGAAGTCACAAAAATACATGTGTACATGCGTCTCCTGGAGTGCATCTGAAGAAATTACTTTAGACATGTAGTCGCAAGCCAGAAAACCAGCAGGCCGCAGCAACACCTCATGGGCTCGGCGGGGGCCAACTTACTTGATATGTAGCGCTGCGGTCTGCATGCCCTATCCCAAAGATAGGGCTGAATGCAATCATCTTGATATCATCAGTAGCCTGATTCGGGGACATATATGCCAATAGTCACCGTTACTGAAAATATCGGCACGCTGTGTCCGTTAAGACTTCGGATCAGCCACAAACGACTTCCATGAGCGATCAGGTGTGAGCAACTGGCCGATATGCTCCTCTAGTTTTAAAAGAATATGGTCGAGTTGATTTGATTCGTTCTTCGACAAGACACTGAACACAGCCCGCTCAACTGCGAGCGCTACGGGCACTATCTGGTCATAAACTTTGCGCCCTCGTGCGGAAAGCCTTAACTCAATCTTTCGCCGATCTTGCTGGTTTACCCGCCGGGTCAAAAGCCCTCTTTTTACCAAAGCGGATGTGGCCCGAGTAATCGAAAAAATATCAATAACAATAAATTCAGCAAGATCCTTGGCGGACATGGGGGCATGCTCAGCCACGGCAGCAATAATTCTCCACTCTGTTTGTGAGAGATCAAATTCTGCTTCGTACATCTCCGCGAGTGCCAGGGTCAGCTTATTTCCCAAAAAAACGAATCTTGCGTTGCGCCAATCTTTCAGTCGAAATTCGCTATGCGGTAAATTTTCGTCTTCGCTCTTCATTGGATTGATTGAATATTTTTCAACAAACCGGTCTTAGGTCTGAATGGATTAATAATATGATTGTTTCAAGACTACCCTAAACAAAGCAAGTCAGCGTGTCTACGATGATGCGATTCTGCCATTCTTTCGTCGGGAAACGGGACGTGTGCTTCGCCCACTTCGGTTCACGCATTCTATCTCCGTGCCGCAGTTTGCGCTCTCAGCAAAGGATTCGTGTTCCAGCAGGGCCACTTAGCCAAGCTCGACAACGAGTATCCGTGCTTCTTGCCGCAAAAGCAATTGCGATTGAACCGTTAATCATCAGGTCGAGCTGTGGGTGAATGTCGGACTGTTAAAATCCACCGATTTCCGACCCATAGTTTTTATCCAGATTGGACCTGTCCCGAGACCGCGCAGTGCATCTATTTCGATGGGTATAACTTTTTACCGTCTGTCGTCTTTGAAGCTTTATTTCTCCGCGGCATTGAAGATGCGCGGCGAGCGGCCGACGAGCAGGGTGCCTGCACGGCCTCGCTGATTCGCTAGGGATTGCCCAGAGCGACCGAGAGCCAGTGAGTCATTGCCGTGGCCTGGTAAGGCTTCTGCAGCAGCACAAGTGCGCCGTTACTCGCGGCTTTTGCCTGCAATGCCGGCGTCGGGTAGGCACTGATAAAGATGGTGACCGGGGCATGTCCCTGGGCACGAAGGCGCTCATGCATTTCAATACCCGACATTCCGGGCATGCGGATGTCGGAAATCAGGCAGGAGGTCTGGGCGACCTGTCCGGATGCAAGAAATGCCTCTGCCGATTCATACATGCGTACCTGCCAGCCAAGCGACCGGATAAGGCTGCCTAACGCGACACGGACGGCTGAATCGTCGTCGACAATGGAAACGATTGGCGTAATTTGCAAAATGCCCCCTCGACTATTCTCTCCCGGCATGACGTGTGGTCGATGCCGCCTGTCTCTTCTGATTCGCAGATTACTTCACAACGGCGTTCGGTGACATCGTACGAATGTATAGGTGAACCTAACCATGCGCACGCTGTCGCCGCGCGTCACATCCCCACCTCCTCCTTTACCGCTGGCGGGAGGCTGAACGAGAACGTCGCCCCACCTTCAGGGTTGTTGGAGGCCCAGATTTCGCCACGATGGGCCTCGACAATAGAACTGGAAATGGCCAGCCCCATTCCCATGCCGGAACTGCGTGTCGTAAAGAATGGTTCGAAGAGTTGTGGAAGATTGGCTTCCTGGATGCCGGTGCCCGTGTCCCTGACTGCTACTACAACGTTGCCATCCGGGTCCATGCGGGACTGGACAGTGAGTTCGCGCCTGCCGTCGACGCTCGCCATCGACTGCAAAGCGTTGATGATAAAGTTGATGAGTACCTGCTGGAGCTGCACACGGTCGCCCAGTATCAGCGGCAGGTTCCTGGCAAGACGACGTGTCAGCGCGCCACTCTGGCGCTCAATATCGCGCCTGATGACGGCGATCGCTTCGTCAATCCGGTCTGTGGAAATCACCTACCCCAACCATCACCGTTGGCGGCACAACCGTGCTGGGAGCGTCGAATAGCGCAGAGGCATACTGCCCCGCCGGTCAGCAAGTCGTAGCGGGCGGTGGTGCTTGCCAAGGCGGCAATTTGGAATCGAGCTTTTGGGGAAATGATGGCGGCTGGTACGCTCGATGTAACGGCGGATCAGTACAGGTTTGGGCCGCCTGCATGAAGATTTAGTCTATCCGATCCTGCTGGACTCAGCGATCATCAGTTCGAGTCCAGCAGGGGTCCAGTGACCTACGACTTGATGCACGAGTACAGCCAGTGCGTAGAGATTGCGCCGACGTTCGCGCGCCAGTATCCGGCCGGGCACCCGTTGTAATAGGGATCGAATCCCTGGCACAAAGTCGAATTTTGCTCGACACCATTTCCCGCTCCAAAATCCGACATCCCGCACATCGTGCCGGCGGACGTTTGCCCCGCTGCCGTCCACACACCGGATTGGCAAGGGCGACGCCCAGCTATGGCAGGCAAAAATGCGTGGTGTACATCGAGTCCCACGCGTTATTGGCGTAGGACTGTCCCGTATCGTACGCGTAGTCACCAAATCCGCTCGGGCAGGAGCAATTTCCAGTGAGTGGGTTCGACTGACAGCCTGTTGAACCGGCCACCACGGTCGCACTGCCCAAGTAGTGGCGAATCACGTACTGACCACCGTAGTTTCCAGGCGCTTTCCACACACCGGATTGGCAAACCGACGCTCCAGTCTCTAACGGGCACTATTGCGCGCAAATGGCATGCGCGATGCACGAGCCGCCGTTCCCTTCATTGCAGTAATAGGCGTTGCCGGACGGCGCGCACGTACGGGGGCTAATTTCCCGACCATCACTGCCGCGATACATGTCACAACTTCCCCCCGTCAGCGTATACGGGGCAGGACAGGCTGCAATCGCCGACGACTGCCATCCACCTGAATCGACAGCGATAGTGCTGACTGATCCGGCCGCTGTCCACACACCGGATTGGCAAGAAAGTAGTTGGCCGTTCGGATCGGTCGTAACGCCGTTGCCACTACAGCCGTAGCCGGCCCAGGCGAGCGCCGGAAGCTGCACGAGGTTGTGCGCTGTAAGAACGCCGTTGACCGTGTGGTTTCCCGCCACATACTCGTCGCCGTTGACCGTCGCGGAGTTGGTATTCACCGCACCGGTTGTCGTCGTGCCGGCAACGTAGGCATTGCCGTTGGACTGCGCGTAGTTGGCGACAACCTGATTGGCTGACACCGTGCCGCCGACGTTCGCATTGCCGTTGATGGTCGCAGTGCCGCTCACGTTCGCCGTGCCGGCGTTGACCGTGTTCGCTTGTGCGAGGTTAGCGGTCATGGTGCCGACGTTAGCGATATTTTGCCCATTGGCGTTCATCTGCCCGGTGAGCGCCCGTGACCCATCGAGTTTGTAGTAGGGCAGGGTGTCGACGTAACCAGTTGTGAGCATGCCGGCTCGCATCATCAGTTGTCCGGCTGCGTTGGTTGAATTCGGCATCGTCCAGGTGCGCCCGTAGGACGTGTACTGTCCCGGACTACCTGCGAGCGATTGGCCGCCGTCGAGTCCCGCTGCGGTGACTGCGTATGAAAGAAGATCATTCCGAACCGCGCCGTTGACCTTGTACTGACTGGATGTGATTGTTGCCGGAAGCTGGCAACCAACGCCTGGGCAGTTAGTCGGCGTGATATTGACCGCAAAGGACAGTTGAGACGGGTTCGTAGTCGTGTAACCTGCCGGCAGGAAGCCGTTCGTCTGCAATTCCGCGAGCGTCGGCGCTGTCGGATTCGCGATGGTAATCGCAGTGCCAGTCGGATTGGTCAGCGAACCGGTGGTACGGCCAGAAATGACATCACCATTCACAGCGACGTACTTGTTGACCGCTTGCTGAAGGCCGTACATATATTGGCCGGTCTGAACAGCGTTGTTGACCTGCGCCGTGCGAACCGCCTGCATGTCGGCCTGGGAAATCGCGATAGCTCCGATAGCCATCGCAAGCGTTGCGTCGATAATCAACGACATTATTGGCCCTCCTCGTGAAAGCAAAAGGCAGGCATCGAGGACCGATGCCTGCCATACCCCGGTGTTCGCAGTTTACGACGAACGGGTGACGACGATGGTGTTATTCGTGTCGGTGCATTGCATTTGTTGCGGGCTGAACGTGCCGCCGTATGCTTTGACGGTCGTGCCGTTTACGGTGACGGCCCCGGCCGCCTTCTGGACAGCCGTCACAAAGTTCTTGCACGTCGCCTGATCCTGGCCGGTCAACGTGTATTGCCCCGAGTCGTTGGCGCTAACGAGCGTGCCGGGCGCGACGGTCATAGTGCCGCCAGTTGCGAGCGTGATGTTGCCGCCGCCGCCGTCCGTCCAGGACGTGTAGTTCTTGAAGATACCTGCCTGGTCGGCGTTGGCGGTCGTGAAGCTGGCCCAATTACCCTGAAACGTCTGCCCGGCATCGGCCGACATCGACGTGAAATCCTTGATAAGCGCTTGTGCGTTGCCCTGACTGTTACCGCGCAGATACGCTGCGACAGAGATAATCAGAACCGCGGCGGCCAGCAGCGACCAGAACAGATATTCGCCGGTCGTTGCGCCGGCCTGCCGGCGCTTCAAAGGATGGTTGATCGAAAGACTGCGATCAAAGGCACTCGCCGGCCGCAGCGCGGGACTGAGCGATTGACCATTCGCAGCGATGTCTTCGTGGTTGACTGTTTGTGCTTCGTTGATGCGGTGTTGCATGGCGTAATTCTCCTTAGCGCATGTAAGCATTGAGGGTAACGGCGTCCTGAAACTCAAAGGACAGGTAGTAAAAACCGGCGGAAATCGCGAACACGATTCCGACCATGATGACGCGAGAGATAAACTGGATTCTTTGTGCGCGTTGCTCCATCTCCTTCGGAGTTCGTTTCAGGATCGTCTTGCCCACCTGGTCAAGCATGTCCGACATGTCGGCGTACTGCGCGATGTCGATCATTCGGTACTCCATCTTCTTGCTGACCATACCGGTCGCGAAGTTCTCGCCCTTACCCTCGGTGTTGTTTTCCATGTTGGCGAGAATGCGGTTGATGTGCCAACGCACCCACGGCGTAGCCTCAACCTCCATGCGCTGCAACGCCTGCGGAACCGGCAGAACAGTGTTGTTGATGTTCTGTGTGATGGTCGACAGCGAAGTGAGGAACTGTGCCGCACGAAACTCCCGATAGAGCTGGAAGTGCAGGATGTGCCTATCCAGCCACGGCCGAAACGGGCCGATGTAATTCGGTACGGCCCATATGGAAAGGCCGATGAAGAGAAAGATCGAGGCGAACCATAGCGGCCAGAAAGTACGGACGCTGTAGCTGAGTGTGTGCATGAAGGATGCGACCGGTCCTACGTCGTAGATCGACATATCGTGAGGAAGGCCGGATTCGATTTTTGGAATGATCGAGAACGAGTAGAAGCCGACGTAGAACTGCAACACTATGAACACGAGAATGCTGGACGCGAACACGGTCATCATGGCTTCTTTCGTCTTGTCGAGGCCGGCAATGACTTCCGAGAGCGCGAACAGTCCGGCCTTCAAATCGCCCGCCTTCTCGGAAATGGCGATAGTGCCGATATCGTCGTCCGGCACGGTGCCGCGCACGGCTTCCGCAAACGATCCTTCCTCGCGGAAAGCGTTAAGCCAGTGCCCGGCGAGCTTCCCAACGGGCTCTTTCGGATAGCGTTCTGCATAGCGAGTGATGAACGTTGTGATCCGCGTGCCAGGCTCGGCCTGCATGCTCTCGGCCAAGTCGTTGTAGAAAGTCGCACGCTCCTTCTTGAAAGCACGTTTTTGCCGATGCAGCGGATCGGTGAACGGGGCTATAAGGCGGGGTATCAGGCTGAACATATGGACTTGCTCGCGTCAATGGGTCACTGGATGGCTGCGGCCGTTTCTTCAACGGCAGAAGGCATGCGTATTTCCGCTGCTCCGTTACTGCTACCGTTGACGTGGCGCGGAGCGGAGAATCGTTCGGCCTGCGACACCATCTGCTTGAGCTGGTGTTCGTAAGCGTCGATTGTCTGGAAGCGGCGTTCGACTTCTGAGAAGCAGAGTTCGCCCTGTGTGACGTTGAACATAGCGATTTCCATCGGGGTCTTTCCGTCCGAGTTATCGCTATCGAAGCCAGCGATTCGCATGCTCCGATAGAGCCGGTAAAGGCCGATGTTGTCTGCGGCGCGAATGGTGTCGAGCATGTCGTAGTTCGGCTCAACCATTTGCGCGACGAGTTGGCGACCACGCAGGCCGTTGAGGTCCGGCACGCCTTCGCGAGCGCAATGGGGGCAACCGAGAGGATTGCGCACACGCATGCTCTTCACGTCGAAGTGGAACAGGCGTTCGACGCGATGGAGCATTGCAGGGTCGGCGATGCGCCTCGCCTTGCGAGCGAGCCGCGTCACTACGGGGTCATGCACAGCTCCGGCAGAGAGGATGTCGTCCAGCAGTTTCACCGTCTCTGGTGCAGTAGGATCGAGCGAGCACTTCGCACAGTTCTTCGGCACGAGCGCCTGATAGACGAGCAGCTTCAGGAATTCCGGCAGCGATATAAGCTCACGCGTGAGCCCGAATTCCTCGGATACCAGGCGTTCGGGAATCATGAGGGCGTTGGGAGCGTGGATTGTCGTGAGGACACGCTGACCGGACAGCACAGAATCGCGGAAGGCGCTCGCCGTATTGCGGTCACGCAATTCGCCGATCCACGTCACGTCCGGGTCCATCCGCTTGTTCATGAGCTTGAACGCAGTGAACGTATCCTTGTTGGAATCTTCGCCAAGACGACTCGCCGTAGAGTGCTGATTAGCGCCGGGGTGACGAAGTGGATTTTCAACAGGGTCTTCAGCCGTATTGATTTCCACGTCGTCGGGCAGCATGCTAACCAGCGTGTAGACGGTCTTACTCTTACCTGAGTTGACCACGCCGGACATGACAATAGCGCCGCCTGCGGAGTACAGGTTCCGCTCCCAAATGGGAACCTGGTGTGCGGTGAAACCTGCACCGCCTTTCTCGCGACCGAGCGACGTGAACGCTGCTTCCGCATCGAGCCGCTGCATCCGCAGCACGATTTTCAGTCCGTCACTGACCGGCAACTGCCCCCAGCGAAAGGACATACGCATCCCGGCTATAGTCTCTTCAAGCTGACACTCAAGCGGCAAGGACAGACTAAAGTAGTTGGCCGTATTCGAATTACCGTGGAAGCTGTACAGATAGCCCATGATGTTCGAGAGCTGCGATGTCAATACACGAAAACGTCGTGGCCTCGCAACGCTACCGTCCATACGGAAGCTGACTTGCGAATATTCCTGGCTAGTTCGAAGGCGGATATGGAAGTCGGACACTTCGTTTTCGACGGCGAACATAACGAAGTTGACGAAGTGATTCCAGAGCGTGCTCTCGCGCTCGGTTTCGTTCGTCTTGACGCCTTGCGGGTCGCGCGAGCGAAGGGCCAGCTCCGAAAGGACGTTCTGCGTCGCAACATACACGCAAGGGGACGCCGCCCGGTACTCGCGCGAGAGTGCCTGGATGACCGCCTCCATCATGTCCGACTTCAACATGTGCTCAACGACCACGACAGCGAACGTTCGCTTGCCGTCCGTGGCTTCGCCGGCTATCTGGATTGGACAGATGTGGTCAAGGTGTTCTGGCAGCACGAATTCTTTCTGAAGAGTCCGCGTGAACTTGGGCAGGTCGCTAACGGCGATGACTTCGCTTTGAGCAACAACAACACCATTGAAGATTTCGCCCTCACGCACGTCAGATGAACGCACGACGACGCGATCAAACTGCTTTTGCGGCAGTGTGATCGGCGCTACCTGTGCCGGCTGTTGCGCACCGGGAACCTTGCGGCCAAGCTGGCCGAAGCGGTGCTTCAAACGTTGGATCAGTTGCTTCATGGCGACTTACCTTTGCTGGAAACCGAAGAATGGCGGCTGGCCCAGCCCCGGCTTTTGCTCGGCCTTCAGTTCGGTCGGGTCAGCCTGTACGTCAGCCTCACCGGAGAAGGGGACAGTGCGGACGCGACCGTGCGGGTCGATGTACGAAAGCTCGTGCGTCGAAATTTCTTTGACGGTGTAGCGGCCGTGCGACGTGACGAACCGCTTACCCTTGTAGACAGCCTGCACGAGCCCGTCGATAGCCAACAGGCCGTGATAGTTGTCCGGGCCGCCGTCGACGTGCATGCCATACACGGCATAGAAGCAGGCAGCATCGCCATCGCCGCAAGAATCACTTGCGCGGCGGGGCTTCTTCGGCGCGTCAGCTTCCTGCGACTGTTGCATGCGCGGCGGGGGCGGCAGGGCAGCTTGCAGCGGCTGCTGGGTCTGTTGACCGTTATCGCCGTTGAGCTTGGCGGACTGGTCCTTGAACGCCTGTCGGTTTGCGAGGTCTTCCCAATCGCCGAGCGTGGGCCGTCCATCCGTAGCGATACGCGGCATCAATGCGGTGGCCGCAGTGGCTTTAGTGGCTGTGGTGGCGGCTGGCACCGACGCCGCCTGACTGACGCTGGTAACGTGCGGCACGTCGACTTGCGCACGCGGAGCTGCGGGAGTAGGCGCAGTGACGGGAGTCGTGGCGGGCGTCGTGACGGGCGTCGTGAGCGAGGGCGACATGAGACCGGGGGGAGAGGACGGTGTTGCCGCGCGCACGGCGGGCAGCGTCCCGAACAGAATCAGCGTGGCAGTCACAAAGGAATGGGTTTTCATTACGCGTCTCACTTTTTAAGGCAAGCAACAACTTGATTACGGGTGATGACTTCACCGGTCAGGTCTACCTTGAACGGCGTCTCGCCCGGCGCAGGCGATTGATCGACAGTCACGGCAGCCGCAGTGATGGTCGTGTACGCGGGGAAGGTCGAAAGCAGCTCGGCGTAGCGCAGTTGTGATGCGATGTGCCAGCTTGCCCAAGTCCATGTCTGTTGCCCGCATGGCACTACCCCGACCATGCCCGGAGCCGTCAGAAAGGCCGCAGGCGCTCCCATAGTCACGTTCCCGCCGGCTCCGTTCCCGGTCGGCGTGGTCAGTGCGCCGGCCCGCTGAAGCTGCGACATGAAATGCACGTCCCGATCCGAAGCAAGCCCCGCGTCGTGCAGCATTGTTCGTAGCAGCATTGGTCGGAAAAGCGTCGGCTCAAGAGAAACGACATACGTATCTTTCGTCGGGTCATAGACGGCCCTGCTACGCCAGTCGGCCGGTATGCTTTTCATGAAAGATTCGTTCGTGGCGACCGCGCGCGCGGTGCGCGCATAGGTGAGCTTGCATTGCGTCTTGCCGTCCCACGGGATGTACGAGGCGGTAGGTATCGATTGCTTGTTGTGGAACAAGCAATCGACTGCCTGGAACGTCCAGCCGCCATAGGACGGAGACAGCGACCGAACCCAGCCATACCAATTGACGTAATCCTGTGCCGGGACGATAGGATCGTTGACGCGGCTCTGGATGAACTCCTGGTATTGCTGGGCCGGGTCTTTCTGTTGCTCCTGAGCGGGCTTCGGAAAGAAAGCGTGCAACCACCACGGCACAAACACAGCAGCGACTACGCCGGTCACTGCGACGTATGCGAGCGCTTTGTAAAGACCCTTCCTGCTAGGTACTTTCAGGACGCAAGACGAGTCGGCAAGCGTCGCCAACTCATCGAGCGTGAAGGCCGTAATGCGCTCGGTGAACGGAAGGTCAGCGTCGCCTACAAGGGCGAAACCTTCGTCGCCGCAGAGGTTGCCGAACTGCTCGTAATATTGGCGAACCTCATCGGCACTGAGCTTGTCATGATCGAAACCCCGGCGCGGCCGGCCGCCGCTGATACCGACCATTGCGAAACTGTCGTCCGGCGTCTTCAGTACAAGCAGCGCGTTTGACGGAAGCCCAGGCAGGCGCTTGAAAGCGATTGCTGCCGCGTACACGGCCGCTCCGTTTCCTGGAGTTCGACTACCTGTTGCGGGTGGCATCAAGCCGGCGAACGGACTTTTCCCGTCGTGCCACATGAGGGGAGCCTTGGCCGTGAGCGCCTGCTGGGTCGCGGCCGACGACGGCGAATTGCTGTTGACCAGCAATCGCCACTCAAGCCCGAAAACCAGTTTTTTGCCGTTTTTCTCGACAATCTTCACGATCAGAGTCCCCGGTTATCGGACTGGCCGGCACCCATGTCGCGGATCGACGCGCTGATGACGAAAAGCGTAGTGGTACGCGAGTCGCTATCGTTGACGGAGCCCCCCGCAAGCATCGGAATCTTGTACCCGAGCGCGCTACGCTGCGACTGCAATTGAGTGCGGTCGTGAGCGGCAAGAACGATGATGCCGCCGTTGCGCACGATGCCATCGGTCGACGCACCGTACTTGTTCTTGTCGACTTCCTGAACGGACTGCTGATTCGCGCCTTGCCCCGATGTGAAAGTCTGGATAGGGCCGTTCAGCGCCGAGTTGTCCATCGAGACGCTAATCGAAATGTTGTTGTCGTCCGTCACGGTTCCGTAGATCAGGAACTTCAGACCAACGGAGTCCATCGAGGTCGTAATGCCCGGCGTGCCGCCAGTTCCGCCGACAGTGGACGCGGCCGGCGTCGTCTGCGAAACATAGGAGAACTGGTTTACGTTGTCGTAATAGCCGGAGTGGCGATTCTGTACCTGCATCGGAATGTCATCCGTGCTCACGGTGTAGCCAAGCTGCGCGATGGCATTGACAACAGCCTGCGTTCCGCTGAACTGGCCGGAAGTGATTTTCGTGGTAAGTGAACCGGCGGCGGCCGTGGTCAACGTCAGGGGAGACGTGCTCGAAATGATGAAGCCCGGCACGTTGTTTAGTGCTTTCGTCAGCAGCGCTTGCCAGTCGACGCCGAGCTGCCCTGCATTGCTGCGCGTGATTTGCACGACGCGGATATGGTAGGAAACGAGCTTGTTCAGCAGTGCGCGATGGAAATTGATGATTCCCTCTGCGCGGTCAACAGCGTCTTTGGTGTCGGTGAGCGTGATAGTGCCATCCGCGACGTTGCCCGACACGGAGCCGGAGCGGGTCATGACCGTCTGGATATCGTTGAGCATCGCTGTCATTTCGTTGACGTTGGTTGCTTCCGACTTGTTCGCGTTCTTTTCGTTGACGCCGTTCAGGGCGTTCGGGTTGTTGGACTGCGCCGTACTGGTGTCGAACTGCGTGTTGTACGACATAGAGCCCGGCTTGACCGGCAATGCCCAGGTTTTTGTCTGCATCCGGTAAATACGGATGACGCCCTTCTTCGAGTCGTAGGACCAGTTGACGCCGAGCCGGCTTGAAATCAGGTCGAGCGATTGAGAGAGCGGCATTTCGTCCCGCTGGATATCCACGTCGTCGGGTGTATCGAGGGACGGCGTAGCGGTATAGCTGGCCGAGACCAGACCACCACCACTGCCGACAGCACTATCGAGCGGGGGCAGAGGGCCGGCCGCAATGCGACCGCCTCCGACCGGAGCGGCAGACGGGATTGCGCCCGGCGCGGCGGCACCGCTGCTACCTGCGTCATCGAGCTTTTGCGCGCGCGGGAGCAGGGCTGCTTGCGGCAGATAGACGTCGGGCGAAATCACGACGTTAATGCCGGTCGCGAGATTGATCTGTTCGGCCGCGACGGCGAGCTTGACGCGCTTGCCCGGAAACATCAGGGCGGTTTTCACGTCCTTGCGCAGAGCCAGCGGAAGGTTCGCGGTGGGCGATAGTGCAACGCTTTTTCCCGCGAGATAGGGATGATCCACGAACGCGTTACGGCGGCGCACTTCACGCGCGTTGTCGATTTGCTGGACTACGCGATCGGACAACTGTTTGGCCGCGTCGGTCTGTTCATTCGCGGCCTTTGGAATGCCTTTCGAAAGTTGCGGGTCGATACAGCCGGTGAGGGAAGCCGCTGCGAGGGCGGGAATCAGGGCAAGACGGATAGCTTTCATGACCGGCCTTGGTTAGTTATTGTCAGGATTGCAGACGACACTTACTGGAACGATCCGCACGAGGCTATTGCTGTAGAAGCACGGATGAACCGGCATGTCGGTTCCGTCCGTTGAGTCCGTGACGGTTAGCACGGCATCGGTGAACGAGCCCGAGAAAGAGTATTGGCCGATCACGGGGATGTCCTGCGGCACATCCCATACGAGTGTCCAACCGGCCAGCGTCGACCAGCGGGCAAACAACCGTTGGAACGTGCTGTCGGCCAGCTCAACACGCCACACAGGCTTGATGTCCAGGTGCGGCACGGCCGGCGCAGCAGCGGCGGGGATGGACGGGGAAGCGACGGCGGCCAGCGACGGCGATGCTGGGGGAACTGCCGGCGCTGCGGCGGCGGTGGACGCCGCAACTGGTTGTGCTGGCGTGGGCGCACCGCCCTCGATGACGAGTTCGGCATTACAGGCGAGCGGTGCCAGCAAAAGCGCGAAAAGTAGCTTCCTCATTGCATCCCTTTTTGAGTTGACGTTTGAGCACGGGACGGCCCGCCTCCGACTACAGGCGAATGATATCAGTTTTAAAATGATATCTTCGTAAAAATGATATCATTCT